>DNNJ01000276.1:3809-9235 GCA_003487955.1 Clostridiales bacterium
ACGGCGGGATTCCCTCCTTTTGGAAGGGCAGCGCGACGGACAAAAAAGAGAATCCCGGATAATTCTGGGATTCTCTTTCATTGCTTTTGCAAAACGTTATTTATCCTCTGAATTACGCTCTGGGAGTAAGAGTCACATCACTAATGACGTAAACCCGCAAGACTGAGCTTCAACCACCTATTGATCGGCGTGCCTGTAAATTCCGGCCTCTAATTCTTTTACTCTTTAAAACCCCATTTTGGTACAACCAAAGATATAAAGGAAACTGTCTACAAAATAACGAAATTACTAACAAAGTACCGATAGCAAGGAGAACGACAAAAAACCATGAAGTTGGCTGGCATTAATTTTCCAGAACCACTGTTGGCCGCTCTTCGCAATGATGGATTGGTAATCTTTGCGGGCTCTGGAGTTTCTATGGGAGCACCAGCATACCTTCCTGATTTTGGAACATTGGCAGATCAAATCGCGAAAGGCACATCCGAATCGCGTCCTAAATTAGAAACAGAAGATCGTTTCCTTGGACGGTTACACCAAAACGGTGTTAACATATATGACCGAGCTGCGGATGAACTTAAAAAAAATGGCGTAGCATTTACAGAGTTGCACCGCAATCTTTTGCGACTTTTCCCTTCTTCCGAGCAGGTTCGAATTGTAACTACAAATTTCGATTTATTATTTGAACATGCGGCAAAAGATGTCTTCAATGAAGTACCCGAGGTTTTTCGAGCCCCTGCTTTACCCCTTGGAAAGCACTTTTGCGGAATAGTACATTTACATGGAGCAGTGAGCCATCCTCACGAAATGGTACTAACAGATGCGGATTTCGGCCGTGCTTATCTTATAGAAGGATGGGCTTGCAGGTTCCTCCTGGATCTTTTCTTACACTATACTGTGCTATTTGTCGGTTACAGCCATAATGACACAATTGTGAGTTATCTTGCTCGTGCATTACCGGAAAGTGAAAAGGGCATGAGGTTTGCTCTTGTGCAAGAAGCAAATGATTCGCAACATTGGAACGCGCTGGGAATTGAGCCGATTACATACCCAAAAACGACCGCAAATGACCATAGTGGGCTCTATAATGGAGTTCAGCGTCTGGCCGAACTATATGGATGGAACATTATTAACTGGGAACACGAAATAACGCAGATTGCATCTATGCCACCTCCTATAGACGACGAAAAAATTGGTATTATCGAAGATACATTAAGAGATCAGGTAAAGTTACGCTTTTTTGCTAAGGCGGCTTCTTTACCTGAATGGATTAATTGGCTAGATAATCGCAAACATTTAGATGTTCTTTTCGCTGACAAGCTATCAAAAGAACAGGAACCTATATTAGCATCATTAGCATTGTGGCTAAGCAGTAAATTTGCCATTAGCCATGCTGAGAATGTGATGTTACTTATCTCTAAGCATGGTATGTATCTCAATCCCATACTTTGGGAGGAACTAATAAATGAAATTGCCTGTGCCAAAGAAATCGACAAAAATACTTTGCAGCGCTGGGTTTCGCTGTTACTAGTGACCGCGCCAAAAAGCCCAAATAGTTGGGAGCTAATGGACCTTGGCGAAAAATGCATTCAGCTCGGTGCTACCTTTAGTCTTTTAGCGATATTTGAAGCGATGATAGAGGAAAAATGCTCTATTCAACGCAGTATTCCCTGGCCAATCGAAAGTGAGCATTCAAGAATTGATGTTATTTTAAAGCTAGTCGGTGATAGCCATGATCTTAATGAACTATGGGAAAGAGGATTAAAACCCGCTCTTCCACAAATATGTGAGTTTCTCCTAAAGCTAGTCATAGGTCATTTAGAAGATCACTATTACACACTTAACGCTTGGCAAAAGGCAAACCTCAAGTGGGATGAGTTTGGCATAAGGCGCCCAACCATTGAGCCACATGAGCAAAACAAGTATCCTGAAAGTATTGATGTGTTGATCGACATATCAAGGGATTGCCTCGAATGGCTAAACTTGAACCGAGAGCAAATATCCAAAGGATGGCGCGATTACTTAGCCGGTTCTGACATGCCATTATTGCGTAGGTTGGCCGTTCACGCGATAGCCGAAAGTAGCTATTTATTGGCAGATGATAAGATTGAATGGCTACTAACGAATATTGAACTACATGATATATCATTACGCCACGAAACCTTCCGCTTGCTTCGAATGATCTACTCCAGCATTAGCTCAAATAATCGAAAGCGGCTGATCGAGAAGATAACAACTTATAAATGGTCAGAAGATCATCCAAATCATGAAATGTTGACGGCACGAAGCCATTTCGAATGGTTGCATTGGCTTAATGATTCAGATCCAGCATGCAACCTGGCTAGGCAAGCATTAAGTAAAGTAGTCGAAGTACATCCCGAATTCAAATCCAGCTTGCATCCTGATATCACATCCTGGATAAGTGTTGGATGGACAAGCCCACATAGTCCTTGGACAACTGATGAACTATTGGCGAAACCTGCATCTGAGTGGATTTCAGATTTACTATCTTTCGTGCAAAATGAGATGGAAGACCCAAACTTGGTTGGGCTTATGAGAGCTATCTCCGAAGCAGTAAAAAGTGATTTCAATTGGGGCATAGGATTGGCTGAAGCGTTAGCTAAGATTGGAAAGTGGGATTCTTACCTTTGGTCAAGCTTAATGCAAGGCTGGTCAGAAGCGGAACTAAAAGAATGGCAAAGCAAGAAAGTCCTTACATGGCTTGATAAGGCTGAACTATATTTGGTGCATGCCCACGAAATAGCGCAATTCCTTCTTAGCTTAGTTAAGAATGATGACAAGTCACTTAACATCACGCTTTTGAATCATGCCAACAAAATCGGAAAAATACTTTGGCAAAGTCTGGATCGGGAAGACTCAGGCGAAAAATGTGATGACTGGCTGATGAAAGCTATTAATCACCCTGCAGGCGTTCTTGCAGAATTTTGGTTAGGAAGTCTTTCCCTATGGAGAATGCTGCAAGCTCCTGTTCCGTCAACACTCAACGATGATTATAGGGAATTTTTCAACTTAATTATTCAAGATGATACTATAGTTGGAAGGCTTGGACGTTCCGTACTTGCGAGTCAATTTGACTTCTTATTGACAGCAGATGAATCATGGGCTAGAGAGAATCTGCTTCCGCTTTTTGATTTTGATAATAATGCGCTAGAATTTCAAGCTGCGTGGCATGGTTACCTAACTTGGGGCCAATTAAGCCCGACTGCGGCTGATGCACTCGAGAACTACTTTCTTAAGTCGGTTCAGCGAGTAGAGCACGAACTAACTCATATGAGTAATCGATTTATAGAATTCTACGTTTTTATGCTTGGATTTTTTATTTCAGGTTCCCCAGAACGCTGGATTCGTGAATTCTTTAAATATATAAGTACAGATAAAAGACATATTTTTGCAGAAGAAATCGGGAAGCATTTGCGCCATCTTAATGATGCGCAACAGTTGAATTGGTGGGATCGCTGGCTTAAAGATTATCTAAAAGACAGAATACAGGGAGTTCCAAAACCTCTTGTTCCCGCGGAAATAGAGAAAATGCTGAATTGGTTACCAAACATGCAGACGATATTTGGCGAAGCCGTCGAGCTTGTAATACAAATGCAAAACTATCCACTACAGTATAGCAGACTAATATATGATATTAGAAAAAAGGACCTACTACAAAGCAATCCCGAAGAAGTTGGGAAACTCTTATTATTCATAGGAAATTCAGGTTCGCCCTCTAGGATCTTCCGCGGCATACGTGAAATTGTCAATACCCTCGTTCAGAGAGGGATTTCCCCAAAAACCGAAAACAGCCTTAAAGAACTATTAGTAAAGTTGGGGTATTGAGGTGAAATCTACTCTGGCCTTACCCAAACCTCAGCAGTTGCCGACAATACAGTTTGACAACCCCTGCATTCGAGTGCCATCCTTCTAACAGATAACTGCGTTATGATACCTGTTTGAGCGGATGTGAGCCAATGAAGACGAAACTTATGGAATGCCGCAAACCACTAAGGCACAACAAAAACCTTGCCAAAAATGCAATGAACCTAACTGGCGCAGCAGATCAGGAATATTTGTTTGGCAGACTCATGGTCAAAATCACATAAAAGACTGCTAAACGCCACGACCTGTACCTGAAAAAGCTGGCTTTGATTACATAATGGCCTCTAAAATTACGATTTTAAAAACATAACATTGCCAGAAACTGCACGATTGATTAGCTGAACTCCTATCCACGCAAAGAAAGCCCGGCTCTAAGATGAGATAGTTATCAAAAGATAATATAGTTGTGTTAATAAAAGGGCATGAAAATTAAGCTATTAAAAGATGGGTGAGGTAATATATGTCATTTATAAAATCAGATATCGGGGCACAAGCGGCCTGGAAGGGGTATTCATCTCAGACTTTATATATTGCGTCGAGAATAATAAGTGCAACGCCAAATGAGGAATACTATCCCGAACATTTGGAGGATTTGCTTATTAAGCGTGATGGACAAGTAATTGAGGCTATACAAGTAAAAAATCTCTCAACCCCTCTTACGATCTCTGACTTAGCCTCAACCAAGGAGTCCAAAGTCGGTGAAGGTTTCTTCAAGAGAACATGTAGCTTACGTAATTCTGAACATATGCTCCAAAAAGTGCGCATTGTATATTTTGGGGAATTGGGACAAGAGCTACAAGAACTGTCAACTGGAAATGTTTCTGCGAAAAATAAAATCATATATAAACTAGTAAATGATCATGGACTGTCGAATGATGATGCTTTATGGATTTTATCCAAAATCCATTTTGAAAAGGTTGATGCACAATTACTGGAAGAAAAAATACTGAAAATACTGCAATCCTATATCCCGACAATGGCAGCTCCAGATCTAGCCCGGACCCTTTTAATTCAATATATATCTGATCTATCCAAAACTAAAGGCTATACTTCTTTACCCTTGTGGCAAGAAAAAAATTATAAAATCGGCGTGGACATAGCTTCCATTGATGGTTATTACAAAGAGTATCAGAAATCTCTTGTTCGGCTGTGTGATATAATCTCAAATAAACCTTTTGAAATACTTAAACGAGAATTTTCCCAGGGTGTTTCTACCCATCCTGTTCATATTCGAAGTAATTTGGATTTTACTCGCAGCAAATGGATTGAAAAAATCGGCTTTTCGCTTAGCAGTCATAAAGCTGTAATTATCAAAGGTGTATCTGGTCAAGGGAAGTCCGCATTATGCTATAGATTCCTTTTGAACAATTATCCTGAGCAGCTTGTGTTTTGCATCAGGCATATACAATCTTCTCGTCAGGCTGAAAATCTAGTAAGCACTTTACAAGGGATTGTAAAGCATGCCCGCAATATTATTATATATATCGATGTTAATCCCGGAGAAACCAATTGGGTTATATTACTTCAAGAATTACAGGCAAGAG
>DNNJ01000276.1:9435-12449 GCA_003487955.1 Clostridiales bacterium
GAGGGGTTTCGGTTCCTGTTTTAGTATCAATCAGGGAAGAGGATTTTAAATTATCAAAGGTAGATGGAAGCGTAATATCGATAGACATAATTGATTTACATTTCTCGAAAATTGAAGCAGAGGATATATATATAAGTATAACCTCAGACAATCCCCATCCGATATTCCGAAGTTTCGATGAGGCATGGAAACGATTTGGGGAAGGAGGCCCCTTCTTAGAGTTCATCTATCTTCTCAATAATAATCAAACATTGCGTCAACGCCTGATTGGACAGATAGAGAAATTAATAAGTGAGAAAAATCCTGATTCTTGGCTTATTCTCTTGAACTTAGTATGTTATGCTGGGAAGATTGGCTGTCCCGTTATATTTGAAGATGCTAAGCGGGAATGTTACTGTGATACTGCTATTGCAGCTTTAGATAGAATGAGTAAGGAATACTTATTAAAGAGTTCCGATGATGGCCGCTACATAGAAACTCTTCATCCTTTGAGAGCTTCAATTATTTATGATATTCTGCTGGCAAAAATGGCTTATGGTCCTTCACAATTACTATTAGCGGTTCTAAAATGTATCGAAGGCCGCTATGCACAGTTAATTTTAATGGATTATTTCACTCAAAACCCGTATGATCCTTCATTGATATCAGAGATTACTGCTGTATCTTGCCGGGATTGGACGATGTCTGCTTGCATGCTAAACACAATGCTTTGGCTTGACGTAAAGTTGTATGTAGAACGCAACCAAAAGGTTTTTGACGAACTCATTACTAACAAAGGAAAAGGTTGGCTGGTTTTCGCGCCTTTTGATATTTCCGGTGAATTGCGACCTAATGAGTTTATCTCAGAAAGCCTTATAAGTATTTTCCCTGAAGTAGCAGAAAAAATAACGCCCGATATTGAACGGATGAAAAAGTCATTGACCAGTGCGATAATTACTTATGATAACACAGGTTTATGGGTAAAGAATTCTACTTTTCCGCTCAATATTCCAAAATCGGATTCCGAGTGGTCTGATTTTGGATATTCTTTATTTTGGTTAGCAAAAAGAAAACAGAAAATTCAATTACCGTTTTCGGTAGAAATATTACGAGAAGTAATTAATAAAGCTGATTTACAGGCTATGGCTGATGTAGCATTAGGCCTCTTTTCTCAAGAGTCATTTAATTATTATACAGTCTGTGAATCACTATTAAGAGAACGTATTATACGGAATTTTAGTGTTATGAAATTTGCTGTGTCGGAGACAGAAGTATCTTGTAAGTTTATACCTCCATACTTTGACGATGAAGAGAATAACTCTGAGAATTTGAATCATTTCTGGACCATGAATATGATGGGTATTTTAAGCAAAATATATCCAGATAAAGAATACATCGGAGTCAAGTTAATCGGTGTTGATTTATTTGGTGATTTGGGAATACAAGCATTGGATTATGAAAAAAGAATACATCGTTCTAATTTGCCTTATAAATGGATAACAGAAATCAACTCTTGGCTGATATCTCGCATAAATTACGCCTATAGGCCGGAAGACTGGCAAGCATATGTTCAAAGAGTAGATGCCATACGTCGAGAAGCATTAAGCTTAGTCAATATTATTATTGGAGTAATTGATTATCTTTATAAAAACCGCTTTCATAGTAATGAACGAATAGGTAAACTAAAAGCAGCAATTGATTTGTTTAAAAACTTGATACGCAATGACTTACTGCTTCCGAAAGACTCTGTTGATCCTTATTGTCTCTATAGAGAAGATATGATTTTGGAAGATAATGGGCCCAACAACTTAATAAATAAATTGTCATTACATACTATATCAGCGCTTTCTTTTGACTTATATAAAGACTTTAGAAAGAGCTTAAATGACATTTGTCAAAGGTTTGATAGTTTTTTAGATAGGTTTCCAAATGTATTAGTTTCACGCATCAAAGGAGAGGAAATTGATGAATCAAAAAATCCAAAACTAACTCTAATTAACCTATTTAATGCTGCAAAAGCACTATTTAATATGCAACAAGAATACGATAGATTATTCTTACCATATGCATCAAAAGAATATACTTCGTTTGCATGTTATGAACAAGAGAGAATGCTTACACTTCTCAATATATGGCATTATGTATTAAGCAATCCGCCAGGTGGAAACCCAATCGCCTATAATGCCAAGCAATATTATAGGAAAACAAGTAAGTTTGTTTTGGACTGCTTTGAAAAATGTATTTCCTCAATTGGAATGAGTATTTATACTTACAAGTCTACGACAGAGGATACAAAAACCTTGTATCTTTTGCAAAATTACGATCCGCTACAGCAAATACCATTTGAAAAGTTATTTGAGGACGTATGTCTAGAATTACGAAAACAATGGAAGGAAGCAATAGGATTTCAGAGTATGAGATGGTACCTGGAAACACATTGGCCAAAGATGGTTTTCGTACCTTTGTATAAAGGGCTGCCTGTATTTAATGGATTTCAAATTCCACTATATAATATATTTAATGTCGACGAAGAACAGCTTATTACATCACTTTTCCCTGCAGAAATTCCGATAGAAGTCTACAGCGATTTAGGTATAAACTATTTAAAAGTAAGCCAATGGCTTAAGGCTGTAAGCTATGTAGGGAAACTAAGGATGATGATTATTCAATATAACGATGTTATAAATGAAATTTGTGATAAGGTGGATATTTGTGAGCAGGGAGTTAAAACCTTTCAGCAGACATTACTTAACCATATAGGAGATACCATAACTAATATAGAAAATTGTATGGAAACGAGCATTCATATTCTGTTAAATATCGAAAACGACGAGGTTGCCGAACTTTTATCCATTACGTTAACCGTTTTTAATGATATTCCTGATGTTATCGAAGTAATAGAATCGTTGCAGCGCTTTGATGATCTACCAGAGCAATTGAATAACGCTGTGCTTAGTATGGCGCTACTTTCGCCTTATTTGATTGATAATAATTAGAATTGTTAATGTAGCGGTGTATAATTAAGTTCGCAATTT
>DNNJ01000338.1 GCA_003487955.1 Clostridiales bacterium
TTAAAAATTTTTTAATCCATATTCCATAGCCAATAGCTGGATGATTTGCTCCAGAATGCCTTATTTCATCGTAAAGTAGTTTTAAAAATTCCGGCAGATAACCGGAGTTTTATTATAATTATATTTCAGAAAGAGTGGTATTTATGAGTGAAAAAATGTTTAAGCCCACATGGAAATCCTTGGATTCAAGGGTCATACCCACTTGGTTTCAGAAAGCAAAATTTGGAATATTCATCCATTGGGGAGTGTATTCGGTTCCGGCGTGGAGAAAATTGAGCGATGAAAGATTTGGCTCTTACGCAGAATGGTATTATGCCAGTGTCTACGGCAATTACAAAAACAATGGCGATGATTTTCATGAACGTGTATATGGAAAGGATTATGAATACAGAAATTTTGCTAAGAATTTTAAAGCAGAATTATTTGACCCTGATTTTTGGGCGGAAACATTTAAAAATGCAGGCGCAAAGTATGTCGTTTTGACTTCAAAGCATCACGAAGGATATTGCTTGTGGCCAACCCAAAATCCTCATAAAAAGAACTGGCGGGTTGGAGATGTAGGGCCCAAAGTGGATATCGTCGGAGAATTGGCGAAAGCAGTCAGATCAAAAGGGATGAGAATGGGATTATATTATTCCATTGTGGATTGGGAAACGAATTGGAGCCATAGACCGGATGGCGGATATTTTATTCCGGAGAAAGACAGAAAAAAATATGGCATAAATGAGGAAAGGTATCCGGATGAGATACTGATCCCCCAATTAAAAGAGCTGGTCCAAACATATCGTCCGTCCGTGATATATACGGACGGAGGAGAATGGGATTTCAGCGAAGAGTACAGTCAGGTGAAAGACTTTTTAGCATGGTTGTACAATCACGCGCCAAATAAAGAGGAAGTCGTTATCAATGATCGATTCTGTGTGGGAATGCCCGGGAATCACGGGGATTATTACAGTACGGAATATAAGGATGTGGACGGGTTCGGAGAGATCCATCCATGGGAAGAAAGCAGAGGAGTCGGCGGATCATATGGTTTTAACAGGGCGGAAAGTCTTGAAAATTATAACACATCGGAACAGCTAATCCATGAATTAATAGAGATGGTATCAAACGGCGGAAACTTTTTGTTGAATGTGGGGCCTACATCAGATGGAAGAATTCCGGTAATTCAGCAGCAAAGATTGAAAGATATTGGCGACTGGCTAAGAATAAACGGTGACGCAATCTATGAAACTGCGCCGTCGGACTATCTTTTCAAAAACGATGATAATATATTTATGACTCAAAAGGATCATTCGATTAACGTAATATGTACAAAATGGTTTGACAATAAAATTGAATTGAAAAAGAAAAAATCCTTTTCGGTAGCTGATATTAGTTTGTTTGGTTATCAGGGTAAAGTCGATTATGAGGTTTTAGATGACAGGATAAGAATCACTCCTCCATGTATTAACCCCAATAATTTTAAAGGGCAGTATGCATATGTATTTAACATAAAGCAAGCTTAAAATTATTTGAAAGCCTGCAGTGAAAGGATTACATAAAATATGAATAAAGAAGAGAATTTCAAAACTCCGTCCGTTGCTTTATCTTTAGTCCCGGTTTTGTTCATGATTGTTATTCTAATCGTAGGCGTATTATTTTTCAATTTAAAAATTGAAATTTTGCTTTTGCTTTCGGCGGTTGTCACAAGCATAATCGCTGTTCATCTCGGCCACACTTATGAAGAAATAGAAAAGGAAGTCGTCGATAAAATCGCAAAGGGATTGCCCGCGATTTTCGTCGTACTTGTTGTAGGAATATTGGTTGGAGCTTGGATTATAGGAGGAACCGTACCTTATCTTGTATACATCGAAGATCATAAGCCCTAAATTTTTACTGCTGATATCGTTTTTACTATGCGGTATCATTTCAATGAGCACGGGAACCTCGTGGGGAGCGGCAGGCACTTTCGGGGCGGCGTTGATGTCGATTGCAGCCGGAATGAATTTTCCATTGCCTCTTGTGGCAGGGGCCATCATATCGGGCTGTTATATTGGGGACGGTTTGTCACCGCTGGGGGGAGAGCCCAATTTGGTGGCAATGTCAGCTGATGTCGATCTGAGAAAGCACCTGAAACATTTGCTTTGGACGGAAGGAACTGCCGTTGTTTTATGTGCCTTGATTTATGGTGTGCTGGGATTTGTGATTGGCTCCGGAAAGGAATCCGGATTAACACAAATCGATCCTATTTTGAATACCTTAACCACATTATTCAAAATGAAAATGCCTTACGGTTTACTGTTATTAATACCGCCTGCCATTGTCATTTACGGAATGGTTAAAAACATGCCAATAGTACCGGTCATGTTTGCTTCCATCGGATTTTCGATTTTTAATGCTGTTGCTGTGCAGGACTTTCCATTAAAGAGTATAGCGGCCACGTTAATCGGTGGATTTAATTTGAATTACTTTCGTGAACTCGGCGTTAATTTGGACAGTCTTCCCGCAGATGTCAGCTACTTGCTGAACCGCGGAGGATTGTCCTCGATGCTGGATATCTTACAGGTAACTTTTTGTGCCTTTGCATTTGTGGGTGCTTTAAATGTTACCGGTGTTTTGAACGTTTTATTGAGCAAAGCAGTGAAGTTTATTAAAAGTACCGGCCAGTTGATAATGACCACGGCTTTGTCCGGCTTCGTTTCGATCGCAATTGCCGGAAATAACACGATTTGTTTCATATTACTCGGCGATTTATTCCAAAAAGAATACACGTTAAAGGGATTGAAAAAAGAAAATTTGTCCAGGGTAATAGCGGACAGTATAACTGGGGTCGAGCCGATCATACCCTGGTCGTTAGCCGGCGTGTTTATGAGCGGGACATTAGGAGTGCCCACCCTGAATTATTTGCCATGGGCATTTTTCTGCTACATTCCCTTGATCTTAACAATCCTTTTAGGGTTTACGGGAATCGGAATTTCTAAAATAGAGAAGGGCGATAACGCAGCATACAGTCAAACCTAACAGATAAGGTTTCACATGATCCAAAAACCAGATGTTCTATTATGCGCTATAATAGAACATCTGGTTTGATTTATATTCTATGTCGGCTGCTGTG
>DNNJ01000228.1 GCA_003487955.1 Clostridiales bacterium
AACAGGGTGAATTTGTTCATCATCATTATGGATTATAATCTGTTTATTATACTTTCACCTGTGTTACGATAAAAGCCCACAGGCTATCAAAAATCAACTCACTTCAATCAAACAACCTAGCAGATTTCACCTTAACAAACATCATTTAATTGCATTATTCTTCTCTCAGTTCAGGAATTTGATCAAACAATAAAAATCCGGTTATACGATCATTTTTATCGGCCCGTTTTCTTTTCCAGGATGGATGATCAAGAGTTTCCTTTTGCCATTGGACGAGCAACTTGGCTAATTTCCTACCCTCCTGTATATGTTCTTGTACATCGGCAACATTGTTCAATTCAAGAGAATCATTCTGCAAATCATACAGTTCTACCATCGGACGGGGAGCAGTAAATACTTGCATTTGATCTTTTGTCAAGAGACCATTATTTTGCTGTTTTCTCAATTCATACCAACTTGCGCTTGAACTCAAATCAGATGCTGTTCCATGCGGAACTTCAAAGTAGGCGTTATAAATAAGTTTATATTTCTCTGTGCGAATACAGCGGATGTATTCATCTGTGTCGTGCCAGTTTCGTTCAGCGAAGATGTAATCTCTTCCCCTTTTAGTATGATCAAAAACAATCTCATGAAAGCTGTTCCCGTAAATATTCTGAGGTAACGGAATATCAACAAGGCCTAAAAGCGTAGGAGCTAGATCAACACAACTGATTAAACCATTATCATGTACTGTATTAGGATTAATTTTCTCTTTCCACATAAAGATAAGCGGAGTCTGAATTCCAGAATCATAGAGTGAACCTTTACACCTTGGAAAGGGTTTTCCATTGTCACTAAGAAAAACAACAATTGTATTATCAAGTTTTCCTTTCTCCTCCAAGATGGATATCATTTTGCCCATATTTTCATCCATTCTCGTTATCTCATCATAGTAATCTGCCAGATCCCGACGGGTATCCGGACCATCAATCAAGAAAGGAGGAACAATCACATCGTCCGGATTATTCCTTTCAGGACAAACACTTCTATTATAAGGACGGTGTGGATCTACAAAACCTATCCAAAGAAAAAAAGGATTATTCTCACAACCATCCAAAAATTCAGAAAAATTTTTATAGGTTTCTTCTGTCAAATCACCTTGGCCTGGAAGATATCCTCCGGAAATTCTCTCGTCGAATTGCTTGTCCCCCTCCGGCCCCCAGTGTGTTTTTAACATCGATCCAGTTTTATAGCCTGCTTCTTTGAAATAAGATGGCATCATTTTTGTATTTTCTTCCAAGGGAGTATGTAAATCCTCAGTTCCTATAGTATGGGCAAACATACCAGTCATCATGCTGGTTCGGGACGGACTTGATTGAGGAGAAGTTACAAACGCATTTTTAAAACGTATCCCCTCTTTTGCCAAACGATCAATATTAGGAGTTTTTATGGCAGAATTTCCATAACACCCAAAGTCCATTCCCGCATCATCAGCAATAAAAACCAGAATGTTTGGTTGTGAAGCAGAGGTTTTTTGTCCCCATATGCTCTGAGCGAAACACAAACCACCAATTAAATATAACCATCTCTTTCCTTTTGTAAATTCCTCAGATTTGCGAAGGGCATTCATAATAATCGATTATTTTTTATGTTGATAGCTAAATTCTTTTTGTTTTATTTCAATGAAGTTTTACTCATTAAGTTCTCATCAGGCAGACAATTTCAATGATGGAATGATCGGATAAAAGTTTATATTTCTCGATTTCCGTCTTTTAGAAAACTCAGGACCCGACTCGGATAAAATTCTCGCACATTAAAAAAAATAATCTGCATTTGTATTATATATCTTATCAATCACTTCTTTTGGTAATTTTAGTCCTTTAACCGGCTGCGTAATATCATTTATCTCTTGTGTTACATCGGTAGCCAAGTAGCTCCAGTTCGATTGCCATCTATCCAACAGCCTCTGTAAGATTGCATCAGGGTCTGTTTGATTTTCATTGATCGTTATATCCGTTCCATACATGATTCGGTCCTGATATTTTATCATAAAGTTTCTCACTTTATCGTAATCAATGATTGATTGATATTGAAGATGTGCTATCCGGGCAGACAGATCAATATTCATGTTCGGAAACCTGTCCAACCTTTTGGCTATTTCATCGACATCCCATTCAAGGCTTCCTAAATGTGCTGCAGTAAAAATCAAATCTGGAAATTTATTCAATAAATTATCTCTGGCGTCGATTTGATCCTTATAAGAAGGAGCTTCAGGATGAAGGTACATATGATATTCAGGATGTGACTTATAGTATCGATAATTCGATGAATCGTTCATCTCGTGTAGTGGTAACCAACAGTTTCGTGGTTCTCCCATATGTCCCATAACAGGAATTTTATTTTCAACCATAAAAATAAATATCGAATCAAGACGCGGGTCGTCTATCATGACATACTCATCGAATGAATCTTTCAAAGTCATCCCAACATTTTTCCAGATTTTTATTCCTGAAGCTCCTGCATTTTTGCAATGATCAATCCTCTTGATCACATTATCTGTAAATCCCTGTTCTCCAAAATCATCCACCGTAAAGGTTCCCAAAAAAACAAATTTTCCGGGCCAACTTTTCTTCAGAGCACTTGCCGTTTGTAGCTGTTCATCAATTGAAATCCCTGCATCAACATTAGGAGAAACCACTCGAAAGTTATATTGTGATATAAACCCCATATACTTCTTGTTCAATGTGTTGACATGTAAATGAACGTCTGTCTTAGGTATTTTCTTAAAATCATCAATAAGATAATACTTGCTTTTTTCACAAGCATTTGTTGTTATTATGAGTATCAAAATAAATATTGAAGCAAAACTTTTACGGATAAAGTGTCTCCCCATCTTCATTACTGTTGTAGTTTATTACTTAAAAAATTATGATGTTTCAAAGCCAATCCATTAAATAAGTTCTTATCTTTAGTATAACGTTGGCAGTTGCCTGATCTTTAAGTTTCGGAACCATGCAGCCGAACCATGGTCCTGCAGGCATATTACTCCCTTTTTAGAAAGGCCGTAGTCTGGTGCATCTTTCCATTTTCCGTTGTTCTTACGTGCAAACCAATCATCTGACCATGCTTCAAACTCTAAAACTTTCTCTCCGTTAAGCCAATGTTCTACATGACCGTTATCAAAAAGGATCTTGGACGTATTCCATTCACCAGAGGGTTTTATAACAAGCTTCGATTTATCTGTCGTGTGCATTGCATAATTGGCTGCAGTCTTTTGCCAATCCTCCCGCGTACTGGATGGTGAATATTCATCAATTAACTGATACTCTGGCCCAGTTAGATAAGGGACATTAAACTTAGGATCTTCTACAACATGATACAAGACGCCACTATTACCACCTTCTGCAATTTTCCAGTCCCAAACAAACTCAAAATTTTCAAATATTTTTTCTGTAACAATATAGCCGTGAGCATCTGTTCCAGTCCCTGCGGCCTGAATTGTTCCATTTTCTACGTACCACGGAGCCGTTAGTGAATTTCCGTTATAATCTCTCCATCCGTTCATTGTTTCACCATCGAACAGAAGCTCCCATCCCTCATCTATCTCTTTGTTTGACAAAATATTATGCCGCACACTCTTTTGACAAGAAAACAGCAAAAAAAATATTAAAAAAATTATAATAGTTTCTTTTGATTTCAT
>DNNJ01000111.1:0-779 GCA_003487955.1 Clostridiales bacterium
AACTTTTGGAGTACTATACCTGAAGATTTTTCCAGTCTAAAAGTTAGAGGAAGTTATGGGGTGAACGGCAACATAAGTGGATTAGGAGATTTCCAAGCGCAAGGAGCTTATAGCGTAGGGGCAAAATATAACGGAAACGCAGCGATTCAAAACAGTGTCCTGCCGAATTCCGATTTAAAATGGGAACAATCAAAAACATTTGACATTGGTCTTGATTTAGGATTGTATGAGAATCGGATAAGCTTCCTTTTTGATTATTTCGTAAGACATACAGATAATTTGCTTACAAACTTATCTCTTCCAAGATCAACCGGTTTTTCAAGCATACTAACTAATTTAGGCAGTTTAGAAAACAAAGGAATAGAACTTGAGATAAGCGCTAACATGTTACCAAGTACATCAACTTTCCAATGGGACTTATCTTTTAATGCTTCACGGGTAAGCAATAAGATTTTAAGCCTTCCACACAATGGTATAGAGAATAATAGGATTGGCGGAGATTATGTTTGGGACTCTAAACTGAATGATTACGCTTGGAAAGGAGGATTACAGGAAGGGGGGAGAATTGGAGACATGTATTCTTTAAAACAAATTGGAATCTACTCAACTGATGAAGAGGCGGCAACTGCCCCAATCTATACTTATATCGTAGGAGCAAATAAAACCCAGTACGGAGGCGACACAAAATGGTTGGACAGCGACAACAATGGTATAATTGACAGCAAGGATCAGGTTTACTTGGGGAATACTTTCCCTGTATGGACAGGTGGATTTAACAA
>DNNJ01000111.1:971-5031 GCA_003487955.1 Clostridiales bacterium
TATGGACAGGTGGATTTAACAACTCATTCAGCTATAAGAATTTCAACCTGTATGTAAGGATGGACTATGCTGTAGGACATACTATCTTTAATTACGGCAAATTATTTCTTGATATGAATGGATATGCTGATGGTACATTTACATTAGACAAATACAATAATTCATGGAAAAAACAAGGAGACATTGCGAAATATTCAAGATATTATTGGGGAGGAGAAAGGGTTCAACGTAATAACTTTTTAGGTGTAACAGATAGGGGAAACTCTGTATTTTATCAGCGGGGGGATTTTCTTAGCTTAAGGGAGCTTACGTTGAGCTACACCGTCCCAACACCATTTGTTGAACAACTTAAACTAAGGAATATAAGATTAAATGTAACCGGTAATAATTTACATTATTTCACAAAATACGATGGATTAAATCCTGAAGAAGGTGGTAGAGATAACGGCCATTATCCTATGCCCAGAAATTTTATTTTTAGTATTAATGTCACTTTTTAATTTAAGAAAAATGAAAACACTATATATAAAAATATTTTTATTATTATTTATTTGTATCATTTCCTGTGATAAGGCATTGGAAGTATCTCCGACAAGCGTAATTACAACCAACTCCTTTTGGAAGACAGAAGATGATGCAAAGGGTGCACTTTATGGGATGTATGTTGATTTGAGAGGCGTATCAGAAGCATTATTCATGACAGGAGACCAAAGAAGTGAAATTTATACGGGAGGAGTATATGGGGGAGGTACTTATGTCTTGTATAATAACTCAATGACTCCTGATGTTCCTGGTCATCCTGATTGGTACGCCTACTACAGAGTTATCAATAGTGCTAATTTGATTCTAAAATATGTTCCCGGAATTGTATTTAAATCAGAAAATGACAAAAACAATATCTTGGCTCAAGCCTATGCAATGCGTGCATTTATTTATTATAATATGTCAAAAACATGGGGAGATCTTATAATAAGAACGGAGCCTACAGAAAGTTCCAATCCTGAAATAACATACAAAGAAAGATCTCCAAAAGAAGATGTCTTTAAACTAATTAAAGAAGACATTGAAAAAGCATTGCAACTTTTTACGTCAAATGAATTTTCGGCAGGTAGAAGTGTATGGTCAAAAGCCGCATTAAATGCCTTAAAAGCAGATGTTTATTTATGGACTTCTAAGCAAATGAACGGGGGACCAACTGATTTAGAAACAGCATTAAATGCTTGTAATGAAGTACAAAAAGCAAATGTTTCCTTATTGCCGAACTTTGCAGATATATTTAAGTATGAGAATAAAGGTAATAAAGAAATAATTATGAGCATTCGTTATAACGATTTAGAAGGGAGTAATTTCTTTTGGCATATGTGGATTATTGGATCAGCGGTACCAAGTAATATCACCCAAAAAGCAAAAGACATATTGCTGCCTGTAGGAGGAGGACAAGGCCTTATGGTAATAAGTGATCTTGTCAGGAATCAATTCTCAAATGATGATTCAAGAAAAGCAGCATCTTATTTTGACATATATACTTTTGATGAGAAAGGAGATAGTACTTATTATTCCAATGTATGTTTAAAAGGCTCAGGTGTTGTTGTTGGAGGCAATCGTGTATTTTCCAGTGATATTGTTTTATATCGTTACGCAGACGTGTTATTAATGAAAGCTGAGGCTAAAAACGGATTAAATCAAGACCCTTCTGATGAAATAAATGAAATACGTAAGAGAGCATATGGTGAAAAATACAATAATCATATTTTTGTAAATGGTACACAAACTCAAAACGATGAGGCTATTTTACAAGAACGGCTATTCGAACTAATCTACGAAGGTAAAAGATGGTGGGACTTACTTCGTTTTAATAAAGCATTTGAACTTGTTCCAACATTACAGACTCAAAAAGACAAGGAATATTTAAGGCTTTTTCCAATTGCTACTTCTGTTTTAAGTTTAGAGCCAAAAGTCAAACAAAACCCAGGCTATTAAATTTACATCGCCAGTTATAAAAAGAGGGATTTCTTTTGAAACTCTTATTGCGTAAGTTACTTAATAATAAATTGTTCTAAATAAATATATCAGATTATGAATTATAAAACAATAATGTTATTTATTGTCTGTGTTTTGAATAACCATTTTGTTAACTCTCAAAACATATATTCATTAACTGAAGAAAAAAATCAGCACAGAGATACAATACAATTGGTTGATAACAAATTAATATTAAGGATAATAAGCGCAACAAAAATTAAAAATAACAGCTGGTACACTGACATTTTGTCCAATATTGGAAATAATCAATTACTGGTACGAGGTCAAACTTGGATGGATAAAAGTCAACCAAGTCAATGGTGGCAGATTTCTCCAGATGGCGGAGCTCATTGGGAACCATTTGTGAAAGGAGACAGTTTTAATCTATCCTTCTTGAAGCCAAACATGCTTACTCTTAGCAATGGCTCAATAATCGGCTGGGAAGACGGATGGAATAAAAATACTGCTTATGATGGTCATCCTGGAGAATCGGTCAGACACACTATCATTTGTGCTTCTTCAATGGAGGAGCTTATAAAAGGGAATATAAAAACAAAAGAGGTAGCAATTTCTTTACCGTATATGGTTCCGTTGATGAGTGATAATACTCAAAGTCCCCCTATATATGTATTACCCACATGGGGAAAACTTATTGAGGGGGACTATGGGTACCTGATCCAGGCAGCTTATCCCAGATTGGTATTTGATAAGGCACCACGCTTATGGACGGAACAGAAAACATTGGCTTATAAATACCGAACGTGTATTATATACTCACGTGATAAAGGTTCTACTTGGAACTATTTAAGCACAGTAGCTTCGCCTGAGCAATATCCTTTACCAACCCAGGCAGAAGGCTACTGTGAACCAGATCTACTGTATTTGGGAAACGGCAACATATTATGCGTAATGCGTTCTGGAGGGAATCCGGGTGGCAGTATGATGGAGCGTTATACACCTCTTTTCTCCTGTCACTCTACGGATGGAGGACTTTCCTGGACAACGCCAGTAGCGATTGCACCGTTTGGGGTAAACCCAGTATTGTTACGAATGAAAAATGGATTGATAGTTTGTCTTTCCGGAAGACCGGGCTTTTTTCTTATTTTCAGTACAGATGAGGGAAAATCTTGGTCTTCTCCATATTGGATAAGTAAATCAAACGGTGCTTATTTTCGTAGTTCTAGCGGTTATGGACAGCTTCTTGAGCTAGAACCTGGCAAACTGGGAGTCACATATGATGAGTACTGTAGTGAAGGTGACACGACAAAAATGGTAACAAAATTTAAAAGTTTTACCATTGAAGTTTGCAATTAAACACCATCTTCCATAATCGTATTAGAAAAGATCGAATACTTTTAAGTAAATAAATTATTAAACAGAACATAGTCATGAATAAAATCAAGTTATATTTATCTCTTGTCTTAATTATGTGCTTACAGAACACAATAAATGCACAAGAGTCAGAATTGCAGGTTTCTAAAATTTGGGATCATGGGAAACACAATGCTTTTCCTGATTTATTTCAATATAAAAAGTATTTTTATGTCGCTTTTCGTGAAGGAGATAGCCATGTAGATAATCTAAATAATGGGAAAGTGAGATTAATTAGATCTACTGATTTGAAAAATTGGGAAACGATTGGATTATTTACAATGGACGGAGTTGACATAAGAGAAGCTAGGTTATCAAAAATGCCAGATGGAACTTTGTTAGTCACATTGGCTGCTGGTGTATGGAAAGATGGGCAATATCTTTCTTTATCGCCTTATGTATCATTTTCCGATAAAAATGGAGAAAACTTTTCTGCATTAACCAAGACAGAAATCGACAGTGCAATTGAGCCTGCTCTTGATTGGATATGGCGAGTTACCTGGCATAAAAATACAGGTTACGGCATATTATATCAAGTATATCCTGGACAAAGAAATACAAAAAATTGGAATGCATTTCTCGTCAAAACTTCAGATGGAATAAAATATGAAAAAGTTTCGCAACTAAACATTGATGGAAACCCCAATGAGAGTACTGTCCGTTTTGA
>DNNJ01000111.1:5201-7278 GCA_003487955.1 Clostridiales bacterium
TACTGTCCGTTTTGATAATAAAGGAAAAATGTACGTATTGGTGCGTCGAGAAAGTGCCGATCAGATGGGAGTATTGGCTAAAAGTGATTTTCCATATGTAAATTGGGATTTTAATAAATTGACATGGAGATTAGGAGGTCCCAATTTCCTTTTCTTAAATAACAATCAATTAGTAATTGGATCACGTTACCGTGAAGACAAATCAGCTATCACGGCTCTGCTTGTCACAGATTTAAATGGAAATGTACAAAAAATAGTCAGATTACCGAGTAGTGGAGACACTAGTTATCCAGGTATGATTATTCACAAAAAACAATTATTGGTGGTGTATTACTCAAGTCACGAAGGGAAATCTAATATATATCTGGCATCCATTCCTCTAAAAGAATTCGACATTAAGAAGTAAGATTGTACAGATTTATATAGATTTTAATTAAAGTGTTCATCACTGCTTATTTGAGACATTAACGTATGAGAGATGGTTTTTTAAATATTAAGAAGCTTGAAATACATAACAAAATAAGAACAAATTCATTTGCATGTCTTGGTCTGTTATTATTATTAAACTTCAGCGTTTTCAATAAAGGAGGAATCGTCGATCAAGTTCTGGAATTAAAAGACAGACGGGAACTTTTTGTCGATCATTACTTAATCGAAAAGTTTCAAGGGGTTACTATAAAAAAACATATCCCCGTGGATGAAGGCCCTGTCTTTAATTTCGATAAACCATGGGAGGGTCCTTTCTGCGGCTATGTGACTATAATTAAGGACAATGATATTTACAGGGCGTATTATCGCGGTTCACAAGGAGGTAAAGATGGAAACAACAACGAAGTTACTTGTTATACAGAATCAAAAGATGGAATAAAATGGTACAAACCCAATTTAAGAATTCATACGATTCAAGGATCAAAAAAAAATAACGTTATCTTAGCCAACATTGCTCCTGTACCTCATAATTTCTGCCCATTTCTTGATAATAATCCCAATGCCAAACCCGAACAAAAATACAAAGGCATAGGTGGAACTGACAAAACCGGTTTATTAGCTTATGTATCAGAAGACGGAATAAATTGGAAAGAATTACAAAAAGAAGCTGTGTTAAAAAAGGGAGTTTTTGACTCGCAAAATGTTGCATTTTGGTCCGAAAGTGAAAAATGTTATGTCTGTTATTTTCGTATCTGGTCCGATGGAGGATTTACTGCATATAAAGGATTTAGATCTATAGGACGTTCAACATCAAGTGATTTCATCAATTGGTCAGAGCCAGAAGCAATGACTTTTGGTGATACTCCCTTGGAGCATCTCTATACTCAACAAACAAGTCCGTACTTCAGGGCTCCGCATATATATGTTGCAATTGGTGGCCGGTTTATGCCCGGACGTCAGGTTTTGACAGAAGAACAAGCAAAAAAGCTCAACGTAAATCCCGGTTATTTCAAAGATTGCTCGGATGCCTTTTTTATGACTTCACGGGGAGGAAATGTATATGATCGTACTTTTATGGAAGCTTTTATCCGTCCAGGAATCGGATTGGATAATTGGGTCTCACGATCCAATTATCCAGCACTGAATGTTGTACAAACCACTCCTACAGAGATGTCTATATACGTCAACCAAGATTACGCTCAACCCTCGGCTCATTTACACAGATATTCTTTAAGATTGGATGGATTCACGTCATTGTCTGCTCCGTATAAAGGAGGGGAAGTCCTCAGCAAAGCATTTACTTTTTCAGGCAAAGAACTTGAAATAAACTATTCAACCTCAGCGGTCGGTGAACTTAAATTTGAAATTCAGGATGATAATGGGAAAGCAATTCCCGGTTACACAATGGATGATTCAGATACAATCATTGGTGATGAAATTTCAAAAATTGTAACCTGGAAAGGAAATAAAGACGTTAAACCTCTAGCTTCAAAAGCGGTTCGTTTGAGAATTTATATGAAAGATGCGGATCTGTATTCTATTAAATTTAATCAAGATTAATTATCAACTTCATGGATAAATCAATTTTTTCTCTTCAGGATAAAAATATTTGGGTATTTGGAGGTGCGGGGTATTTGGGTCAACCATT
>DNNJ01000172.1 GCA_003487955.1 Clostridiales bacterium
TAACATAAATCAATGAAATATTGAAGAGAAAAAAATGGGGCATTAAGTATGAAGATACTTAATGCCCATTAGGAGAAAAGTATTACATTACTTTATATATCCAGCCTTCAGGCGCTTTTATATCACCCATCTGAATTCCATATAAAGTGTCATATAACTTTTTAGTAACAGGTCCTACCTCTGTTTCGCTGTGGAATACGTGAAATTTATCGTTGTGCATAATTCCGCCTATTGGAGTTATAACTGCTGCTGTACCGCAGGCCCCTGCTTCTTTCAAATTATCAATTTCATCAATGTAGATTTCTGTTTCAATTGCTTCCATGTTTAAATAATCTTTGGCAACCTGCATTAATGAAATTCTTGTTATGCTTGGAAGTATGGAAGATGAATGAGGTGTTACAAACTTATCGTCCTTTGTAATGCCAAAGAAGTTTGCAGCTCCAACTTCATCAATTTTTGTATGAGTTGCGGGATCTAAATAAATACAATCTGCAAATCCCTTCTTAGCGGCTTCAAAATGTGAATGCAAGCTTGCTGCATAGTTTCCGCCTACTTTTATTTTTCCTGTTCCGTTAGGTGCTGCTCTGTCTTCGTCAGTAGTAATGAAGTTAACAGGAGTCATACCGCCTTTAAAGTATGGACCAACCGGTGTACAGAATATTCCAAATATGTACTCTTCTGCAGGTTTTACGCCTACATTGTCGCCTATACCAATTACATATGGTCTCAAATATAATGTAGCACCTGACCCGTATGGAGGAACCCATGCTGCGTTAGCCTTAACAACCTGCATACAGGCATCTATGAATTTTTCCACAGGAACTATAGGCATCATTACTCTTTCACAGCTTTTTTGCATACGCTTTGCATTTTCATCAGGTCTGAAAAGTTGAATACCTCCATCCTTGGTAGAATAAGCTTTCAGTCCTTCAAAACATTCCTGTCCATAATGCAGACTTGTGGAGCCTTCGCTTATATGAACTTTGTTATCCTCTGAAAGCTGTCCATCATCCCATTTTCCGTCTTTCCAATATGAATAATATCTTTTGTCTGTCTTAATATAACCGAAACCTAATTCTGACCATTTTATGTCCTTTTTTTCCATTTGCAAACCCTCCTTTTGTTTTTATGTAAATTCGGGGACAAGTACAGGGACATTCCTTCAATGCTTACTTTCAAAGGCTATCCCGCCATTGAAGGTGTGTCCCCATTCCTCTATAGGTATCACCTTATCAGAGATGTATCCCCACCTCTATCATAGCATTTTAAGTTTTAAATTACAATTATTTTTTATTACCATTCATAGTCTTCTAAGAAAAATGATAAAAATATAAGCGAACATTTGCAGGACACGACTATAATTCTTAGCGAATGCAGTCTAAAAATCCGTTGAACAGCTTGCACTGTTTGAACGAAGTGAGTTTGCAAGCTGTAGGATTTTTAGGCGGAATGAGCTATTAGAATTATTCGTGTCCGAAACCGTGAGCGGTATTTTTATCATTTAATTGTAACTATTTTTTAGCAGCTTGGGCGCCTTTCATTAATGCTTCTTTGTTTAAGGGCACAAGCTCGGATTTATCTTCTCCGAAAACTTTTACAAAAGCATTCAATACTGATTCAACATCAACAGCTTTAGTAATCTCTAAATATGCTCCAAGCATAACCATATTTGCCACTTTGCCGTTACCTAATTCCAAAGCGAGCTCATTAGCCTGAATATAATATACATCTAAATCATTTCTTGTGGGCTCAACATCTATCAATGAGCTGTTTACTATGAGTTTTCCGCCGGGAACAAGCTCCTTTTCAAATTTAATCATTGAAGGTAAGTTCATAACTATTGCTGCAGTTCCATCCTTAGAAATAAGAGGCGAGCCTACTTCTTCCTCAGATACAACAACTGCACAATTTGCTGTGCCTCCTCTCATTTCAGGTCCGTAGGAAGGCATCCAAGTTACGTTTTTATCTTCAAGCATTCCTGCATATGCCAATAATCTGCCGATAGCCATAATTCCTTGACCACCGAATCCGGCCATAATTACTTTTTGTTCCATATTATTTTCCCTCCCCAAAATCTCTGAAATTTCCTATCGGATAATATGGGATCATATTATCTCTCAGCCAATCCAATGCTTTTAAAGGAGTAAATCCCCAGTTTGTCGGACATGTTGACAAAACTTCAACGATTGCAAAGCCCTCGCCTTTAAGCTGACATTCAAAAGCTCTCTTTATAGCTTTTTTTGCTTTTCTGATATTTGCCGGAGTATCTACTGTAACTCTTTCAACAAATTTCGCTCCATCAATAGTTGCCAACATTTCTGATATTCTTATAGGTTTTCCGCAATGTGCTTCATCTCTTCCAAATGGAGATGTGGTTGTTTTTTGTCCCACCAATGTAGTAGGAGCCATCTGTCCGCCGGTCATGCCGTAAATTGCGTTGTTTACAAATATTGTAGTAATTTTCTCTCCTCTATGTGCTGCGTGAACAACTTCAGCAGTTCCAATTGAAGCTAAATCGCCATCACCTTGGTAAGAAAATACAACCTTGTCAGGATGTACCCTTTTAATACCCGTCGCTACTGCAGGTGCTCTTCCATGAGCTGCTTCCTGCATGTCACAGTTGAAATAATTGTAAGCTAGTACTGAACATCCAACAGGAGCTACTCCGATTGCATCATCCAAAACTCCTAATTCAACCAAAGATTCTGCAACTAATTTATGAATAACACCATGTGTACAACCGGGGCAATAATGAAAAGGTGTATCCGTTAAGCCCTTTGATTTTTCATATACGATTGTCATTATTTTGTACCTCCTGCTATTTTCTCAATATCTGCCAAGATACTGCCCGGTGTCGGAACCATACCGCCTTGGGTACCGTTGAAAAATACAGGCAGTCTTCCGGCAATACCTATTTTTATGTCATCCAATAATTGTCCCTGGCTCATTTCAACGCCAAGTATTCCTTTTGCATTAGGTCCTATCTGTTTATATACATCATATGGATACGGCCATAATGTAATTGGTCTTATCATTCCAACTTTTATGCCTTTAGCTTTTGCTTGTTTCATTGCAGACTTTACTATTCTTGATGTAGTACCGTAAGCAACGCAGACAACCTCTGCATCTTCTAAACCGAATGCTTCATAACGAACTTCATTTTCTTCTATTATTTTATATTTTTCTTCTAATCTTTTGTTGTGAGCTTGACACTCTTCTGCTAACAAGTATAGTGAGTTTACTACAACCGGCTTTCTTTTTCCGCCTGTTCCGGTTGTCGCCCAGTCTTTAGGAGGCAGTTCTATGGGTTCCGGCTCTTTAAATTCAACAGCTTCCATTATTTGACCTATCATTCCGTCTGCAGCTATTAACACAGGATTTCTATAATAATCAGCCTTATCAAAAGCCAACATTACATAATCAACTAATTCCTGAATGCTTGCCGGTGCATAACATAATGTTCTGTAATCACCGTTTCCGCCGCCTCTTGTAGATTGATAATAATCTGCCTGTGAAGGCTGTATACTGCCAAGTCCCGGGCCGCCTCTCATCATATTAACTATAACACATGGAATTTCAGCTCCTGCAATGTAAGTAATACCTTCTTGTTTCAATGATATTCCGGGGCTTGAAGATGCAGTCATAACTCTTGCTCCTGCTCCTCCTGCACCATAAACCATGTTTATAGCAGCTATTTCACTTTCTGCCTGCAAAAAAACTCCCCCTGCTTCAGGTAACTTTCTTGAAATATATTCAGGGACTTCGCTTGACGGGGTAATGGGATAACCGAAGAAATATTTGCAGCCTGCCTTAATGGCAGCAGCTCCAACAGCTTCATTACCTTTCATTAATACCTTTGACATAATCTACCTCCATTATAATCTTTCTACTGTTATTACTGAATCAGGACACATAATTGCACAGTTGCCGCATGCAATACATTTTTCTTGTTCAGTTACTTGCGCCGGGCTGTAACCCTTAGTATTTATTTTTTCCTTATTTAATTCAATAATCTTTACCGGACAAACCGCAACGCAAAGTTCACAACCCTTGCATGCATCGTCGTTAAATGTAACCTTACCTTTTGCCATTATAAAACCTCCTTAACTCATCCATTCTTCCCTCATATAAAGATTTA
The DNA here is from genome assembly GCA_003487955.1 of Clostridiales bacterium. Lineage (GTDB taxonomy): Bacteria > Bacillota > Clostridia > Tissierellales > Sedimentibacteraceae > Sedimentibacter. Next base: position 4,139 of record DNNJ01000172.1, read on the forward strand.
TGGGGAATAATTTTTCTATTATTTCTTGGTTCTTTATTTTATCAGCTGTCTCTTTCATAACAGCTTCATATCTTATGGGAATATCTGTTTCCCAAGATACCTTTTTAGTAAGTTCATGACCGAATTCCACATCTTCTACTGTAGTAGCTTTAAGCATGTGCGTATTGTTGACTAATCCGGTGATTTTTAACCTCGATGTTGCTTCAATCATTTCCAAATATTTCAAAACCCCTTCAACAGTACTTGTATCAGGTCTATTTCCGTTAATAACATAAAACATATCATACTCGACGTTTTTTATTTGCTCTGCATATCTTGCAAGAACCCTTGCTCCCACAGGATCGCCTCCAACATCAAGTATTGATTTTATATTTGAATTTGTTATAACTCCCGTCATTTCAGCCGGTAGCGCAGGTAAATCAATAGCGGTATTTCTAATGCTAGAATCGAATAATTTAATTCCAATTTCTTCGAAAAAATTTCTTTTTTCTCTTGAACGGAAATAGGGATTAACTATATCCAAATCAGCAATACTTACATTTTCGTATGTTTCCTTCATTTTTACAGCATAATTTACCGCGAACTCTGTTTTGCCGCTGCCATAGTGGCCAATAACAATAACTAATCTTTTATCATGCACGATAATCCTCCTTCCGGAATCCTAGTTTTTATGTCGTTATATATATCTTTTAGGCTCCTCTATACCGTTTAAAACTCTCAATCCGCCTTGTGCAAGAGCCAAAAGCTCATCCTCACCCGGATATACTATTACCTTTGCAATAAATTTTACTTTATCTTCAATCATTTGAACAAGTTCATTGTCGTAAGCAATACCCCCTGTTATTAAAATTGCATCAACATCTCCGTCAAGGACTACTGCATATTCGCCGATTGCTTTTGCAATTTGATATGCCATTGCAGAATATATTAGTCTTGCTTTTTCATCTCCTGCTTTTGCTCTATCACTGACTTCCTTTGCACTGTTTGTTCCCAAATGTGCACTGATTCCGCCTTTACCTACTATCATTTTGTTTATATGAGATTCAGAATATTTGCCGCTGAAACACATCTTTACCAATTGTCCTAAGGGCAGCGAACCTGACCTTTCAGGAGAAAACGGTCCTTCTCCGTTTAAAGCATTATTTACATCAATTGCTTTTCCTTTTTTATGTGCTCCGATAGAAATACCGCCTCCCAAATGAGCAACAACAAAATTAAGCTCTTCATATTTTTTACCAAACTTTTCTATTGCTGCTCTCCTGGCAACAGCCCTTTGATTCAATGCATGCCATATACAAATTCTTTCAAAATCAGGGTGCCCGCTAATTCTTGCAACATCCTCCATTTCATCAACTACTACAGGGTCAACTATAAATGACGGAATATTTACTTCACCGGCAATTGACCGAGCTAAAGGGGCTCCCAAGTTGGAAGCATGCTCAACTTTTACATTTGTCTTTAAGTCTTCAATTAATTTATCGTTTACTGCATAAGTTCCCCCTTCAACAGGTTTTATCAAACCTCCTCTTCCCACTACAGCATCCAATTCATTTAATGATATTTTATTTTCTCTCAGTGCTTCGATAATCATATCCTTTCTGAATTGAAACTGGTCTGATACCCTGTTAAATGGACTAAGCTCTTCATTTGTATGTCTTATTGTTTTCTCAAAAATCATGTTCTCATCATCAAACACAGCTATTTTTGTTGATGTTGATCCGGGGTTAATAATTAACTGTTTCATATACTCTCCTTTATGAACAAATTACTGCCAATAAAATTGAATACAGTTTAGCTTCATCTGAATCTGCTCTTGAAGTAAGTACGATAGGAGCCTTTGCACCTAATATAATTCCTGCATTTTTAGAGTTTGCTAAATATGTTAATGTTTTATACATTACATTTCCTGCTTCAATATTTGGCATTAATAAAACATCTGTGTCACCCGCAACCTCTCCCTTTATTCCCTTAACAGCTGCAGCTTCTTTGGAAATAGCATTGTCAAGACCAAAAGGACCGTCAACTATGCAGCCTTTTATTTCGCCGGCTTTATACATATTTACAAGTATCTCAGCATCAACGGTAGCTTGCATTTTATCCGTTACTTTTTCCTTAGCACATACTACTGCAACCTTTGGGTTTTCTATATTTAATGAACGGCATAAGGGAAGAGTATTTTCAATTATTTGTTTTTTTTCTAATGCACTCGGTGCAATATTCATTGCTGCATCTGTTATAATGAACAGTTTATGGTATTTATCCGACTCAAAAACTGCAGCATGACTTAAAATATTACCTGTTCTAAGTCCGATTTCCTTGTCAAGAACAGCTTTAAGAATAATGGAGGTATCTATTAATCCTTTCATTACAATATCTGCATCACCGCTGCTTACCAAAGACACAGCCGTCCTTGCAGCTTCCTTATCGTCTTTTGATTTAATAATTTGAATGTTATCAAGAGAAAAGTTTATTTTTTGTGATAATTCAATAATTTTTTCTTTATCACCTATCAAAGTCGGAATGCAGAGTTTTTCATTATAAGCTGAGCTTACTGCCATTAACACATCTTCATCCTGTGCGGCGGCAATTGCTATTTTTTTTGGCTGTGAGTTTTTTGCCATTTTTAGTAATTCGTCAAATTTCTTCATGCACATACACCTCACAATACACTATGCAACAATTATGCCAAAAAACAAAAAAATCGACCATTGAAATTTCAACGATTGATTTTTAAATTATTCTAAGGGGTTAAACTATCATGAATTTTCTTGCATGCAATTTATTTCAAGAAAATTGCATTTTGCAAGAACTTGCAAATCAGGAAATACCATACTTCTCCATTTTGTAATATAATGACCTTAAAGATATACCAAGCTCCTTAGCAGTACGGGTTTTGTTTTTATCAAATCTCAGATAAACGTTATAGATATATTCAGATTCTGCTTTATTCAAAACATTATCCAAGCTTGTAACACCAGCATCATCAGTTGAGATTACACTTTTAACTATATTTTGAATTTTATTTGTATCCAGTTGAGGTAAATGAATTGTATCTATAACCCTTTCGTTTATATTCATATATATGATTGCACGGCCTATTATATTTTCCAATTCCCTTACGTTGCCCGGCCAGTCATGTGCTTTCAATATCACTAAAGCATCATCTGATATATCAACAATATTTCTTCCATATTCATCATTAAACTTAGCGATAAAGCTTTTCACCAATAAAGGAATATCTTCCTTTCTTTCGCGCAGAGGCGGTATTTTTATCGGAAGTATACTAAGCCTATAAAATAAATCTTCTCTGAATCTTCCTTCCTTTACAGCCTTTGCCAAATCTGTATTTGTTGCTGCAATTACTCTTACATCTACAGAAATATTCTTATTGCTTCCCACCCTCATTATTTCTTTTTCCTGAAGAACTCTTAAAAGCTTCGCCTGTGTATTTAAACTGATTTCAGAAATCTCATCAAGGAATATTGTGCCCTTGTTTGCCTCTTCAAAAAGACCCTTCTTGCCTCCCTTTAATGCTCCTGTAAATGAACCTTCATCATACCCGAAAAGCTCACTTTCAAGCAAGGAATCAGACAAAGCGGCACAATTTACTCTTACAAAACTTTTATGTGAGCGAGAGCTTTGAGCATGTATTGAATTAGCGAACAATTCCTTGCCGGTGCCGCTTTCGCCTCTTAAGAGAACAGTTGCCGGAACCTTAGCAGCTTTTTCTATGAGATTCCTTACTTCATTTATTGCCATTGAGCTGCCGATTATATCTTCAGGCTTATATTTATATGTCATCTCCCTTAATTTTTTTTCAGCTTCCTCTAATTTATCAGTCAAATCCTTTATTGTGGAAATATCATGAAGAACAGCGACGCTTCCCTTCATTTCACCATTAACATTGATTGGTGCTGCCTGAGCTACAACAGTCTTGCCGCTTGGTTTTAATTTTAATTTTGTATTTTCAACAGGTTTTTTGGTTGAAAGCACTTTCATATGCACGCTTTCTTCTCCATCCTCAATGTCATACAGCGCATTTTTGCCTATTATGTCATCATGTTCAATACCTGTTATTTTTGTATAAGCCGG
>DNNJ01000173.1:0-261 GCA_003487955.1 Clostridiales bacterium
AGTCTTAGCAACAACAGGCTCTACGGAAATTTTATCAAATCCTAATTCTCTCATATGCATTACATCTTCCGAGAAATCCAAATTATAGGAAGTGTAGGTACCTCTGGCGAAATAATCCTTGTTTCCCCTTTTGCTGATAAATTTTTTATAATTATTAGTTATTAAGTCGTAGCTTCCTTTTTCATTTATGGTTTTACGCATTCTATCATTAGTTTCTTTTCTTCCGTCAATGCTTAAAACTACATTGTCCATATTTTCATT
>DNNJ01000173.1:475-654 GCA_003487955.1 Clostridiales bacterium
ACATTGTCCATATTTTCATTAATATAGTTTATTTTTTCTTCATCTAAAAGAACACCGTTGGTTGTTACAGTGAATCTGAAATGTTTTTTATAGTCCTTTTCTAAACTTCTCCCGTAATCAACCAATTTCTTGATAGTCTCAAAATTCATAAGAGGCTCTCCGCCGAAGAAATCCACTTC
>DNNJ01000173.1:1027-1330 GCA_003487955.1 Clostridiales bacterium
TTTATCTCTTCAGTATAAAGCATTTTATTATCAATTAAATATAGTATTTCTGATATAGCTTCTTTGACTGAATCTTCTCCATATTCGCTGTACAGTCGGCTGTATTTATTTTCGTCCTTGAATTTTTCATTTATCAGTAAGTCATATATTATCTTATCAACAGCATGTACTAATCCGCTGTTTGTATCAACTGCAAAATATAGCTCTTTTATATTAAATACATGTATCATATTACCTCCAGAAATTATGCTTAAAAGTAAAATGGGGACAACGTGTGTCCCCAAGTACGGGGACATTCCTTCA
>DNNJ01000173.1:1544-14203 GCA_003487955.1 Clostridiales bacterium
AAGTACGGGGACATTCCTTCAATGCTTACCCGCAAAGACTTGCTCTACATTGAAGGTGTGTCCCCCTTCCCCTATTTTTTCTCACACTTTTGATTTCCAACAGTGCAAGATGTCTTGCATGCCGACTGACATGATGTCTGACATTCCCCGCATCCCTTTACACTTATATTATCTGTTAACTTATTTTTATTAAGTGTTTTTATGTATTTCATGACAAACCTCCTTATAAGCTTAATAGATTATAGCATCAACCGAGATTATTTTAAAGTGTTTTTTTTAACCATTCACAGTTTCCTAAGAAAAATGATAAAAATGTTAGCGAACATTTGCAGGACACGACTATAATTCTTAGCGAATGCAGTCTAAAAATCCGTTAAACAGCTTGCATTGTTTGAACGAAGTGAGTTTGCAAGCTGTAGGATTTCTTAGGCAGAATGAGCTATTAGAATTATTCGTGTCCGAAACCGTGAGCGATATTTTTATCATTTTCCAATTAACTTTTAATACTATTGTTTTTCATGTTTACACCGATAATTCCTCCTAATATTGACATAACAAGAATTATCCCATTGTATAGTATTCTTATCTCAGACGGGTATCTGAATAAAATTTTTATCAATAAGACTATTGCAAAATATACTATCCATATTTCAATTCCCCTTAATAGTCCTTTTTCATGAACACTTCTTGAATACAGCATGGAAACTGCAAATATGCATATTGGAACAATGAAACTGTAGATTATCTCCAAACCGGGGTTTTTTGAAAAATAATATATATAGACAGTCAGTATAAAATAAATTATTAAAGATAAAATAAATAAAAACAGAGAATACTTTAGCAATTTACCGAACTTCATAATACCTCCTTGAGCATGACTTATTAAATAATATTCATATATTAATTAAAAAGAACATTAATATATTACTTGACAAAGATTTCTACATTTGATAAAGTTATCTTGCTAAAAGGGAGTAGTTTTAAATTTTCAGTCAACAACACGGAATATGTATTCTGGCTGGAAATCCTAAGGGGTGACTCAGGTAACGAGACTTTTGGTATGTCTGGATTTTTGGATATACTAAAAGTCTTTTTTATTAAATGGTGGAAATAATCTTAAAGGAGTAAACAATGTATTATCAAAAAAGTATAATAGAAACATGCGAAGAATTAAGCACGGTTCAAGGTACCGGTTTAAGCCAAGAAGAAGCAAAAAAGAGGCTGTTATCAGACGGTCCCAATGCCTTAGTTGAGAAAAAGGGAAAAACAAAGCTTCAGATGTTTTTGGCTCAGCTAAAGGATACACTGATTTACATATTGTTTGCAGCTGCAGCAATATCCATAGCTTTAAACGAAATAACAGATGCAATAATAATTCTATTGGTTGTTCTATTGAATGCAATAATAGGAATGGTTCAAGAATCAAAAGCAGAAGCTGCCCTTGAAGCTTTGAAGAATCTTTCAAGCCCCAATGCAATGGTAAGGCGTGAGGGAAGGATAGTGGAAATACCTGCAAGTGAGCTGGTTGTAGGAGATATAGTAATCCTTGAAGCAGGACGTATTATACCAGCTGATTTAAGACTTATACAATCAATAAATTTAAAAATCGAAGAATCTGCTTTAACAGGAGAATCCGTTCCTGTCGACAAAGATGCCGACATGGTGGCTGACAAGCAAGTTGGAATCGGAGACCGGTTAAACATGGCATTTTCTTCCACAAGCGTTGCATATGGCCGCGGTGAAGGTGTTGTAGTTTATACGGGAATGGATACCGAAATAGGTAAAATAGCTGCAATGATTAGTGAAAGCTCAGAGGAATTGACTCCTTTACAAAAAAGACTTAATGACTTGGGAAAAGTACTTGGTATAGTTGCAGTGGTTATAGTTGTTGCTATGTTTGGAATAGCTGTTATACAGGGAAGAGATATAATTGAAATGTTTATCACTGCCATTGCTTTAGCTGTAGCTGCTGTACCCGAAGGTCTTACAGCAGTTGTAACAATAGTATTAGCTCTCGGCGTTACCAAAATGGTAAAAGTAAATACCATTGTCCGCAAGCTTCCTGCAGTTGAAACTTTGGGAGCAGTAAGCATTGTATGTTCAGACAAAACAGGTACCCTTACTCAAAATAAAATGACCGTAACAAAGGTTTATTTGGACGGTGAAATTAAAAATACTGATGACTTATCCTATGAGGACAACAAATTATTCTTAGACGGCTTTATACTCTGCAATGATGCTTCCACAGCAAACAACACCAGAATAGGCGACCCGACTGAGTTAGCACTCTTGGATATGGGAAATATTATAAATGTATCAAGAGAAGGTTTAGAAGAAACAAATCCAAGAATCAATGAGCAATCCTTTGATTCTGCAAGAAAATTAATGACTACCGTCCATAAGGACCAATCAGGCAAGATAATGAGCTATACCAAAGGTGCCATGGACATACTTTTGAACAGATGCAATAAAATTTATATAAACGGCGAAACAATCGATATAAATAATCAGCATATTGAAGATATAAACAGGGCTGCATCGGAAATGGCTAAAGGGGCCCTTCGAGTGTTAGCCCTTGGAATTAAAGAAGATGACGATTCTGCAAGCGAAGAGGCTCTCACATTTTTCGGTTTGGTAGGAATGATAGACCCCCCTCGTCCTGAAGCAAAGGATTCGGTAAAAACTTTAAAAAAAGCCGGCATCAGAACAATAATGATTACCGGAGACCACAAGGATACTGCCCTTGCTATTGCCAAAGAACTTAGCATTGCAGAAGATGAAGCCCAGTGTATAACCGGCGGTGAATTAAATGAGCTGACTCAAGAGCAATTAAATGAAAAGGTATGTGACTTAAGAGTTTTCGCCAGAGTTTCACCTGAGCACAAGGTAATGATAGTAAAAGCTTTTAAATCAAACGGAAGCATAGTTTCAATGACAGGTGACGGTGTTAACGATGCTCCATCCTTAAAGGCGGCAGATATCGGCGTTGCCATGGGCATCACGGGAACTGATGTTGCAAAAGGTGCATCTGATATGGTTCTGACAGATGATAATTTTGCCACTATTGAAAAGGCTGTTGCTGAAGGAAGAGGTATTTACGGCAACATTAAAAAGACAGTTTTATTCTTGTTGTCATCCAATTTTGGTGAAGTTATATCAATGTTCACTGCTATTGCAGCAGGACTTGTTGCACCGCTTCAGTCAATACATATTCTTTGGGTTAATTTGATAACCGACTCGCTTCCCGCATTAGCATTAGGAGTTGACCCTAAGAGCAAAGAAATTATGAATGAAAAACCGAGAGATCCAAATGAAAGTTTGTTTGCCCATGGTGGTTTGGCATTTACAGTTTATAACGGAATAATGATTGCATCATTAACACTTGCAGCATTCTTATGGTCACCGATTATACATCTAAATGAAGCAGACATACCTGTAACACTGAGAAACATCAGAGAACTGTTTAATGGTGTCCTTGTGTTAAAGGATGCAGATTTAACCGATATTATCCGGCATGCACAAACCTATGCATTTACAACCCTTGGAGTATCTCAGCTTTTCCATGCCATAGGTATGAGAAATTATGACAAATCATTATTCCAAATAAGTCATACTGATAATCTTGCAATGATTGGAGCATTTTCTTTAGGGTTACTGCTGCAAATATTTGTAACGGAATTTCATTTCCTTACGGAAATATTTGAAACAAGCCAGCTTTCATTAACGGAGTGGATAAATCTGATATTATTATCAGCGGTTCCTTTACTTTCTCACGAGATAATAGTAATGGGTAAGAAATTAATAAAAAAATAAAATAATGAGTCAGTCCGTTTCATTGTTATATTGACAGTATCTTCATAATATAATTGCAATACTATACACTTATTTGCAACCTTTTACAAAAAAGTCTTGCAATTAACGCAAATAGGGTATAGTATTTATTGTTATATAAAGGAAGATATATAGCATAATAGAATTATATAAAGAAAGTTGCTGTGCAATATGCAAGATAGTAACCTTGAATTAAAAAAGAAATTAAGAAGACAAATTACATTAGTCATTATAGGGATACTGCTTATTCCTGTCACTATCATTATTCTTATGGCATATCAAAATATCAATTACAGCAGCCAGTTAAAAGAGAATATTGGCGGAGAATTGCAACAAACAACCAGCTTTCTTTCCAAACAAATAAACAGTGATATTAACAAATATATAACACTGATAAGCACAATCAAACATAGTAATATCATAAATGAAGAGTATACTGCTCTATTTCCTGAGTTTGAAGATATTTCAATAATTGAAAACACTGAAACAACAGATTATCTATCTAAAAAGTTCAACATCAATAAAAATGAATATGCTTATCTAAATAGAATGTTAAAAGGAGCAGAACTTTTATTAACAAAAACCGGCGGGAAAATATTAGTCAAGCAACAAATAGAAGACAGCAGCAGCTCTGCAGTTATAATACTAAGTCAAAAGTATTGGGAGCAAATTATATATTCACAAAGCCGTCAGAAAGTATGTATTTTTGCAAATGATGGTTCGTTAGTTTTTGACAGCATAGGTAAGGATACATACTTGGTTGATAATAGTATGTTTAACTCGGAAGATTTTCAAAATTTTTTCAATAAAAACATTTTAAATAGCAACGGTTATATGTATTATGATACATATGGAAAATATGGCAGACAATTAGTTGTAAGTTATGCACCAATTAATTATTTGGATTCTCCTAAAAGTATTGGCTCTGTTGTATTATTTTTAGAAACATCCAATATTATTGCCGATAGAGGAATCTCAGAAATAGTTTTATTCATAACACTTTTCTTAGCAGGAACAGTTCTAATAAGACTAGTATTTAAGTTATCCGAGATAATTGCTTCACAGTTCATAGAGATCAATAAAGATTATAGAAACATTAGTTATGAAACTGAGAAAATCAAAAAGAAACTGCTTGTTTCTGAAAAATTGGCTTCAATGGGCAGAGTAACCTCAGGTATTACACATGAAATTGGTAATCCACTTGCCTCAATACTCAGCATATGTCAGCTGTTGGAATCCAATAAGCTTCCGGTAGAACAGTATAATGATTATATATCTCGGATAAAAAATGATGCATTAAGAATAGACAGCTTAATAAAAGAACTGTTATACTTCTCAAAAGGAAAAAAGGAAGCAACTGTACAGTTTGACATAAATGATTTAGTTAATAATGTAATAGAAGAAATACCTAAGTCAAGGACAAACCCTAAAATAAAGATTTATAAAGATCTGTCAAACAATCTGCCCTATATTGAAGGAGTTAGAAAAAATTTAGAAATTGCATTGTCTAATATTATATTAAACTCATATCAAGCTATAAAAGAAGAAGGGACTATTTATATAAAGACATATAAACAAAATAACTATGCAGCTATAAGTGTGAAAGATACAGGTTCAGGCATAGCAAGGGAAGACATTGAAAATGTTTTTGATCCTTTTTACTCCACAAAACCAATAGGCGAAGGGTATGGGATTGGTCTCTTTATATGCCAGCAGATTATAGAAGCCCATGATGGAATAATAAAGGTAATCAGCGCAATAGATGAGGGAACAGAAATAATTGTTAAGCTGCCTTTTAAAGAGAATAACTAGGGGGATGTATATGGCCGGAAGAATATTAATAATAGAAGATGAGTTGAATCTTGCCGATGTATTGAAATTAATTTTATCACAAGAGGGTTATATTGTCCGATGTGTATCTAATGGAAATGATGGCGCCGAATTTATGTCAAAAAATGAATGCGATATAGTAATATGCGATATTCGTTTACCTGGATTAAACGGTTTTGAAATATTAAAACATAAAAACAAATTAAAACTGAATTGTAGTTTTATAATGATTACTGCATACGGTAGTATAGAAGATGCCGTAGAAGCAATTAAAAACGGTGCCGATGAATATATTACAAAACCATTTTTAAATGAAGACCTGGTGCTAAAAGTAAAAAAGATTATGAAATACAGGGAAATTGAGAGACAAAACAGGCTGCTGCGTACAGAAGTCTCAAATAAATACTCAGATTTTCACGGTATTATTGGGGAAAGCGATGAAATGAAACAGATTTTTAATCTCATCAGGAGAATATCAAAATATGATTCCCCTGTATTGATTTACGGTGCCAGCGGAACAGGTAAAGAGCTGTTTGCAAAAGCCATTCACTATAATAGTACAAGATGTGACAGTCCTTTTGTAGCAATCAATTGTGGTGCTGTACCCGAAGGTTTATTAGAATCAGAATTCTTTGGTTATTGTAAAGGTGCTTTTACAGGTGCGCAAACTGAAAAAAAAGGTTTATTTGAACAAGCGGAGGGAGGTACTCTTTTTTTAGATGAAATAAGTGAAATGGGGTTGAATCTTCAGGTTAAGCTTTTGAGGGTTTTACAGGAAAATGAAATAAGACGATTAGGTGATATTAAGAATATAAAAATCAATATAAAATTTATTGCGTCTACTAATAAAATATTGGAGGATGAAATAGAAAAAGGTACTTTTAGGGAAGATTTATATTATAGATTGAATGTCTTTGAAATAGATATACCTCCTTTATCAAAAAGAAAAGAAGATATTCCGCTTTTGGTAGAACATTTCATTAGAGATTCTAATAGAAAATTTGGGAAATCAATAACGGGAATTAGTGAAAAGGCGCTATATGTTCTTATGAATTATAATTGGCCTGGAAATGTCAGAGAACTGGAACATATAATACAAAGGGCTATTGTCCTCTGTGAAGAAGAAACTATTCAGGCTAAGCATATAGGCGGTAAAATTAGTAATAACGAAGAAACATTGAGGGTAGAAGTACCTGATAATAATTATGACCTAAAAAGATTACTTAATGATTCTAAGGAATCTATTGAAAAACAGCTGATTGAAAAAGCTCTTGAAGTGACTAATAACAATAAGACTGAAGCAGCAGAGCTGTTAGGTATAAGCTATAGAGCTTTAATGTACAAAATTAATGATTATGAAATATAATTCAATTGCTGTGAAAATGTTTGCATACTTTAATCAATAATTACAAGAATTATGCTTTTTATTTCATTTTATTTTTTCACCCATTTCATTTCTTGTCTTATTAATTAATAACTATAGAATACTAAAATGCTGTAAATGTATTATTCAAGGTCTGTCATCATATAACAAATGACTCTTAGGAATAAACATATACAGCGATTTTTATTTTTTGAATCAAGTTGGCATGTAAATTGCTTCACTAAAAAATAACATGGAAGAAAAGGTAGACAGTGCTATGGAATTCAACTATATGATAATAGGCTTCCTTATAATCTATTTCTTAATTTTGTTGTTTACGGGTCTTTTAGCCTCAAAAAATACTTCAAGTATAGAGGATTTTTTCTTGGGAGGCAGGAAGCTGGACTCGCTTATGCTATCCACCAGTGTTAGTTCAACCGGAATGAGCGGATGGCTTGCCCTTGGCTTTGCAGGTTATACATATGAAAACGGTTTTCAAAGCCTTTGGATAATGGTACCCAGTGCCACCATAGGTATTTTACTTTGCTATGTATTGATCAGCAAAAGAATAAGACTTTATTCCGAGCAAACAGCCTCAATAACCATAATAGAAGTTATTAAGAAAAGATTTTACGATGATAATAATACATTAACAATCGTTTTCAGTTTGGTACTATCTGCCGCTTCAATAATTTATATAAGTGCACAGCTAATCGCTATTGGTAAATTGTTAAATATTCTGCTTGACTGGAACTATAGTTCATCTATTTTAATAGCCATAATTATTATGATTTTTTATACTGTTCTTGGAGGTTTTACAGCTGTTTGCTGGACCGATTTTATTCAATGCGGATTAATGGCAGCAGGCAGCTTTATTGCCGGAAGTTTAGCAATCCAGTATGCAGGAGGGCTTGGCTCATTAAGCCAAAAAGTAGTAGAGACCAATCAAATGTTCCCTGAATTTGCAGTAACACCTTTTTCTAGTTTTGATTCGATAATATTAGGAATTAGTCTCTTTATCGGAGATGGAATTTTAAATTGGATTGGTCAGCCGACGTTAATGGTTCGATATATGGCTGCCAAGGATATAAAAACTCTAAGCTCAGCACCGCTTATAACCATTACAATCCAGTTTATTCTATTTATGGGTACTTTTATAGCTGCTATTTATATGAGAACTCAATTTCCGGAACCTGCACTGTTCCCATATGGCGGGGATACTGAAACAGTATTAATACAATTCTTTATTACCATGGCACATCCGATGTTAACGGGTATCTTTGTCAGCTCTATATTAGCAGCTGTTATGTCAACATCTGACTCGCTATTTATGATGACAACTTCGGTTTTAGTAAATGACATATATAATTACTTACGGCCAAGGTCTTCACAAAAACATCTTATTTTTATCAGTAGATTGGTTACTATATTGCTTGGAATAATTGCTTATATCATCTCAATGAGTGAAAGTTCTGTTTTGTGGAGCTCCTGGCTCGGCTGGACAACATTAGGAATTATGGGCATGCCTGTTATCATAGGATTGTATTGGGCAGGAGCAACTAAAGAAGGTGCAATATGCGGGTTGTTAAGCGGCTTTACAGTCTTGATTCTTTGGAATGTTTTTGATTTGACTGAAAAGCTTAATATATTTCAAGCATTGCCTTCTTGCGGAATTGCTTTTATAGTCACCATTTTTACCAGTCTTTTTACCGCAAAACCTCCTGACCACATAGCAGAAGATCTGAAATCAATAAGTACGCCTAGTGGTAAAAAAGGTAGCGTTGAGGTTTTTGAGGTTAAATAAATAAACCTGAGGAGGTGAGATATATGGATAGAGTTCCAATAGGTACTTGGCTTTTTATTCTTATTCCGGCTATAGCAACTTACATCGGAGCGATTTACTATTACAGAAATTACAATGAATAATAAGGGTCAAATAAGGGTCAGGAGATCATTGATATCTGTATTATTACAAAACAAAAAATAAGGAGGTAATTTTATGTTAGGAATGGGAGAAGTATCAAGTATTTTTCAATATTTTATTGTTATTTATCTATTATTTCTGCTAAGTTTGGGATTCATTGCTTCTAAAAGAATGAATAAGTTGGAAGATTATGTCTTAGCAGGAAGAAACATCGGACCATGGGTACTGGCTTTTACCTTTAGTGCTACAGGAATGAGTGGTTGGTTAGGAATGGGATTTGCAGGATATGCATACGTGTCAGGATTTGAAGGTATATGGACAATGGTACCCAGTGCAACTGTCGGAATACTACTTGCTTTCGTACTTGTCAGCAAGCCAATCAGAAGGTACTCGGAAAAAGTAAATGCTTTGACGGTACCTGATGTACTTGAAGAAAGATACTATGACAAGGAAAAGAAAATTCTAAGGGTAATAGCTTCTATTATTATATTGGCTGCTGCATTAGCTTATGTGAACGGGCAGTTGGTAGCAGTAGGAAAATTAATAAATACAACAATGGGCTGGGATTATACCATGACGGTCATTGTTGCCGCTGCTGTGTTTATCGGCTGGACTATGTTAGGCGGACTCATGGCTATTACCTGGACTGACTTCGTACAAGGTATATTTATGGTAACGGGGTCGCTCATGGCTGCTGCATTTGCAATTTCCTTTAGCGGTGGTTTTGGCAACTTATCTACAGGACTTGCAAGCATCAACAAGATTGACCCCAACTTTATTATATCACCTTTTGCCAGTTTGCCAATAATTATTTACGGTATTTCGCTATTCTTAGGAGACGGTATAATGAGCTGGGTTGGACAGCCTACTTTGATGGCGAGATATATGGGTGCAAGAAGTACCAAGACGCTGACGCTTTCTGCGGTGGTTGCAGTTTTTATTCAGACATGTTTATTCGGAGGCACATTCTTAGGCGCATTATATATGAGAACAGCATATCCTGACCCTTCAATGCTGCCCGTAAGCGGTGATACAGAGACAGTATTGATCCAATTCTTTGCAACAATGACACATCCGGTATTCGCTGGAATGTTTATAGGCAGTATAGTAGCAGGAATTCTATCAACAGCGGATTCAATGTTGGTAATGGGTTCAACAACCGTTGTTAACGATTTGTACATTCCGCTTAAAAACCCGAATCTGGACGATAGAACAGCAATTAGGTATACCAGATTGGCGACATTAGCAATTGGTGTTATTGGTGTATTAATGGCATTAAGGGGCGGCTCTGTATTGTGGATTTCATGGTTTGGATGGAATACACTTGGATTATTCGGAGGACCTGTTATTTTAGGACTTTGGTGGCCAAGGGCAACGAGGGAAGGTGCTATTGCAGGTTTGTCAACCGGTTTCTTACTTATGTTAGCCTGGACTGTATTCAATCTTGAACCTGCGACTAATCTATTCCAGGCATTCCCTGCATGTGCGGCAACTTACATTGTAACTTGGCTGGTTAGTCTTGCAACCCAAGCACCGGATGAGAAAATCCAAAATGATGTAAGGTCAATAAAACTTAAGAAAGCAGAAAAAAATAAGACTACTGCGTAAGACGATTCTTCCATCCGGGGGTAAGACCCCCGGATGTCAATAATATTTGGAGGTGACATGGATGAAAGAGGAATTTAGGATAGCAGCAATCCAAATGAAATCTGCTATGGGGGATACAAAACTTAATTTAGATAAAGCTATTCATAAGATTGAGGAAGCAAATAAGCAAGGTGCAAAAATTGTTTGTCTGCCGGAATTATTCTACCAGGGATACCATCTTGATAAGGAAGGCTTTATGAAAACAGCGGATACACAGGATGGGTATATGTTTCAGGAGCTAAGTAAGGTAGCTAAAGATAAGAGTATATTTATAATTGCGCCTTATGCTGAAAAAACAAGTATCCCTGGTATGATATATAACTCTTCATTGTTTATTGGTGATAAAGGTGAGTTAATTGGCAACATGAGAAAGGTGTACCTATGGGGTAATGAGAAACTGCTTTTCAGAGAAGGATGTAAATTTCCGGTATTTTCTACTTCATTAGGTAGAATCGGAATTTTAATATGCTATGATGGTGAATATCCGGAGCCTTTTAGAATAATGGCTTGGAAAGGTGCAGAACTTATCTTCGTTCCATCTGTCTGGAGCATTGGTGCAAAGCCAAGATGGGATATTGATTTAGCAGCCGGCGCATTATATAATCTTTTATATACTGTTGGTGTTAATACTATTGACAATGGAGCATGTGGTACCAGTAAGATTGTAAGCCCAATGGGAATTACATTGATAGAAGCGTCAAAGGATAAGGAAGAGATTATCTATACCGATGTCAGCATGCAGAATGTAATTGAAGCAAGAACAAAAATTCCTTATATTAATGATTTTAAGCCTGAAACATTTGATGTCGGTGCCTTTGAAAACTTATAAAAGGGGTTGTTGCAAATGGATTCTATAGTAAAACCTTATGTTGATGAAGATTTAGCTTTACAGATAATTGGAAAACATAAAACAATAAAAAAAGAGGAATATTCAATAATATCAAAAATTAAGGATTATATTCCTTATTATGTTTTCAATATTACTATAAGTATAAAAAGGGGGTTCAATCTAAAGCCAAGAATTATTGAATATATATATTGGGTTAATGCCATAAATGGTAAATTAGTAAGATCAGCGGATATTCCGGAGCTTGATGAGTTTGATAGCAAATCCATTCAAGAAGAAACATTGGATAATGAAGAATGCAAGCAGCTTGCCAAAAAAAGTGCTTTCAAACTTGCAACCAGATTCTATAAATCATTTTGGACACCGGAAATTGATGTTGAATTCAGGGGGAAATATTACATTTCATTCTGGAATATAGGTGTTCACCTTACCAATAAAAATATCCGCCAAGACTTTGTTATAAATAGTTTTAGCGGCGAAGTAAGCAAAGAAGTCAGCTAGAAAAAAAAGAGCAGATCAGCTCTTTTTTTATTTGTCATCTTCATTATCATCAACAGTATCTTCAATTTCTTTAACTGCTTCATCTTGAACTGCTTTTTCTTTACCTTTCTTTGTTACGCTTCCAATTGCCCATTTAGAAAACTCAATTCTTTGTTTAGCAAAAGGCATTTCGAGAGTAATAAGTTCATCATTCACTTTAACAACTTTTCCGTGAATACCACCTATGGTTATTACTTCATCACCTGTTGACAAACTATCCCTCATTGCTTTTGTTTCTTTCTCTTTCTTTTTTTGTGGTCTTATCATTGTGAAATACATTATCGCAAAGAAAATGACCAACATTATAATACCGCTATATTCCTGTGGCATGATTCCTCCTATGTATTTTTTTAATATCCATAATTCTCATAAAATTCTCTTTTGAATTTTATGAAATTATCTTCCGCTATACTTATTCTAATACCTTTCATTAAATTAATCAAGAAAAATAAATTATGTATTGATGCAAGCCTTGCACCCAATATTTCTTTTTCTCCAAATAAATGCCTTATATACGCTCTTGAATAGTTTCTGCAAGTGTAGCAGCTGCAGTTTTCATCGATGGGACTGAAATCATTTCTATATTTAGCATTCTTGATTGTAAGCTGTCCCTTGCTTGTTAAAAATGCACCGTGCCTTGCCATTCTTGTAGGCAGTACGCAGTCTGCCATATCTAT
>DNNJ01000176.1:0-1687 GCA_003487955.1 Clostridiales bacterium
TATGATTAAATTAGGAGAAATGCAGGAATTAGAAGTTGCTAAGAAGGTAGACATAGGTGTCTATTTAAAAAGTGAAGACAACGAAAAACCTGAAGACAGGGTACTGCTTCCCATAAAGCAGGTTCCTGCAGACACAAAAATAGGAGATAAAATAAAAGTATTTGTTTACAGGGACTCTAATGACAGAATTATAGCTACTGTAAAAAAACCAAAAATAACAATGGGTGAAATCGCACCTTTGAAAGTTGTTGAGATGTCGAGGATAGGGGCATTTCTTAACTGGGGTCCGGAAAAGGACTTATTTCTGCCCTTTAAGGAACAGATAGGCGATATTAAATTAAACGGTGAATACATGGTTGGTCTTTATATTGACAAGTCGGACAGACTTTGTGCAACCATGAATTTATTTAAAGTATTGAGAACAGATTCTCCTTACAAGGTTAATGATAATGTAAAGGGTACGGTATTCAGCTTAAAAAGAGGTCTTGGTGCAATGGTTGCAGTTGACGGCAAGTATTTAGGCTTAATACATGAGGGAGAAATTGTAAAGCCTCTTCATCCCGGACAGTCAGTTGAAGTCAGAGTCAGCAATATAAAAGAAGACGGGAAATTGGATTTAAGCCTTAAAGATGCCCCAAGACTTCAAATAGACAAGGACGGCGAAAAGATTCTAAAAGTGCTTATAAAAAATAAAGGCTCCTTATCTTTAAACGATGACAGCAGTCCCGAAGAAATAAACAAGATTCTTGGTATGAGCAAAAGCTCCTTTAAAAAGGCTGCAGGGCGTTTAATGAAAAGAAGTGTGATTATTATGACTAAAAACGGAATTAAAATGCTTGATGATGCGAAAGACCGTCCAAAGGCTAAGACTATCAGAAAAAACAGAAAGTAACATGGCTTATACTAAGAAGCGATAATATACATAATAGAAAATACAAAAGAGAAGGAGATTTTATATGTCTACACCACACAATAGTGCCGTTTTAGGGCAAATAGCCGAAACAGTTTTATTACCGGGAGACCCTTTAAGGGCAAAATTTATTGCAGCAAACTTTCTTGAAGATGTTGAACAATTTAACGCTGTAAGAAATATGTACGGGTTTACGGGAACTTACAATGGGAAAAAAGTTTCTGTTATGGGAAGCGGTATGGGCTGTCCCTCAATAGGAATTTATTCTTATGAATTGATACATATGTATGGAGTTAAAAATTTAATACGTGTTGGCTCCTGCGGGGCTTATTCACCTGATTTAAAGCTGTACGACATAATACTTGCCATCGGTGCAAGCACAGATTCAAATTACGCTGCTCAGTATGAACTGCCGGGAATTTATTCCGCAACAGCTTCATGGGAGCTTTTATCAAAGGCTAAGAAAATTGCAGATGATAACAATATAGAAACGGTTGTCGGGAATATTGTAACTTCCGATATTTTCTATCATGATAATCCGGAGAATTGGAAGAAATGGGCAAAGATGGGCTGCTTAGCTGCTGAAATGGAAAGCTACGCTTTATATTGCAATGCAAACAGAGCAGGAGTAAATGCACTTACTGTATTAACCGTATCGGATTCTATTGCACATAAGACTGAAACTACCCCGGAGCAAAGGGAAAAAGGCTTTACCGACATGATGAAGATAGCTTTAGAGTTGGCGTAATACCTAATTCGGGGACATTCCTCTACCCA
>DNNJ01000176.1:1862-4758 GCA_003487955.1 Clostridiales bacterium
CGGGGACATTCCTCTACCCACAAAGACTAACCCAAAAAAAAGAGGTGTGTCCCCATACCTTTAATAAATGGGGTTAGGGCATCTAAAAAGCACCTATTCTTCGAATAGGTGCTTCTGCGTACGAATCAGATAACTTCTACATTAGCAGCTTGAGGTCCCCTTGCCCCTTCAACCACTTCAAAAGTAACTTTTTGTCCTTCTTCCAAAGTTTTAAAACCATTGGATAAAATTGCAGAAAAATGTACAAATACATCATTTCCATCATCGCTTGTAATAAATCCAAAACCTTTCGCAGAATCAAACCATTTTACTGTACCTGTTTTCATTAAAACCCTCCATGTTTTTTATAAATAAATAATATATGAAAAAGAACTACACATGTAGTTCTTATCACGTCTCCTTCAAATACTAATATTAATATAAGTATTACAAAACCATATCTATATTAATGTATTATTACGAAAAACAATTACTACTATGCTACAGTAACATTGCTAGCCTGAGGTCCTTTTTGACCATCAACTATGTCAAAGTTAACTTTTTGTCCTTCTTCCAATGTTTTGAACCCATCTGAGATTATTGCGGAAAAATGTACAAAAACATCCTTTCCATCATCACAGGAGATAAATCCAAAACCTTTTTTGGAATCGAACCATTTTACTGTACCTGTTTTCATTTAAAAAAATCCTCCGATATTAAAAAAGATATTAGTATTGTAACAGTTTTTTTTGTAAATTGCAATACTTTTATTTATAAAAACAGAAAAATCACCGAAAAATCGTTACAGTTCACAGTCTCCTAAGAAAAATGATAAAAATGTTAGCGAACATTTGCAGGACACGATTATAATTCTTAGCGAATGCAGGCTAAAAATCCGTTAAGCAGCTTGCACTGTTTGAACGAAGTGAGTTTGCAAGCTGTAGGATTTTTAGACGTAATGAGCTATTAGAATTATTCGTGTCCGAAACCGTGAGCGATATTTTTATCATTTTCCCGCCGCTGTGAACAGTAACTAAGAAATTAATATTTATTATGAAGGATGAGGTCAAAATTTTATGGCGAAAATAATTTTTATATTACAATTGAAAATAAATCGGTACTTTGTTATAATTGTTCTATCAAAAATTTTTATAAAGGTGGGACATGATTAAACATTTTCTAAAGATATTTTTTGCGTCCCTATTACTTATAACAGTAATAATGAGTGTTACAGCTTTAGGGTATATTCTTCTTGTTGATAAGGATATTGTGATAGGGAGAATCGAATTTGCAAATGTTGAAAAGAAGGAGGCTGCTTTCTATGAATCGAGTACCTTTGATTATGGAACTTTGGTGGGAAAAGCTGCGTCTAATATGAAACGAGTTAATATTCTTTTGGCAGGGCTGGAAAATAAAAGAACCGATACAATAATGGTGATAAGCTATAATACAGAAAGTAAAACAGCAGATATTATTTCATTGCCAAGAGATACATATCTTCCAAGAAATGCAGATGATGATCCGGAATTAAAAAAGATTAATGCTGTATATGCTCAGGAAGGAATTGAAGGACTTACATTAAGAATTCAGGAACTGTTGGGAATTCCAATAGAAAAGTTTGTGGTTATTGATTATGAAGCAGTAATTGCATGTGTTGATTTGATTGGAGGAGTTGAGGTGAATGTTCCATTTCATATGGAATATACCGACCCTTACGATGACCCTCCCTTGTACATAGATATTTCTGAAGGTATGCAGCTTCTTGATGGGGAGCAGTCATTAAAATTTTTAAGATACAGAAAGGGATATGACAATCAGGATTTGGGGAGAATAGAAGCACAGCAGCAGTTTATTAAATCTGCCGTAAAAAAAGCTTTGGGATTTCAACTGCCCGCAGTGATAAAAGAAGCTTATTCCCACATTGAAACAAATATTAATGTTTCGGTGCTGTTAAGCTTAGCAGGTGATTTGGTCGGATTTTCCACCGATAATATTAATACGAACATACTTCCGGGCATGGAAACAACCTTGGAAGGATTATCCTTTTACATACCGGATGAAGAAGGTATAAAGAATTTTGTTTATTCACTATATGGATTAAATATAGGCAATACTAATTAAGTACTGAAAGGCGGAGCTTTATGAAACAACAATTTATTAAAGTATTTCTTGTATCTTTAATAATATTTTCAACTGTGATAACAACAGGTATCTTTACCTATGCAAAATTCACATCTCCTGAAGGGATAGCACAGGAACTGCCGGAGGATGAAGACCCCATTGCAGCCGATGAAGAAAATGATGATTTGACACCCTTGGAAAGGGCAATGCGCGACAGTAACCGCATAAATGCTTTGCTTTTAGGATTTGAAGGAGCAAGATCAGATACAATAATGTTAGCTAGCTTTGACAGGAAAACCAAAGAAGCAAACATAATATCAATTCCAAGAGACACCTATTATAAAAGAGATGAATATGCTAAATATTCTGAAATGCAAAAAATGAATGCAGTCTACGGCAGTGAAGATGAAGGATATGAAGCTCTCTTGGATGCTGTGGAGGACATAACGGGCATTTCTGTT
Source organism: Clostridiales bacterium (assembly GCA_003487955.1). GTDB lineage: Bacteria > Bacillota > Clostridia > Tissierellales > Sedimentibacteraceae > Sedimentibacter. Next base: position 4,424 of record DNNJ01000176.1, read on the forward strand.
GACAGATATGTTGCCGTTAATTATAACGGTGTAAGAGCAGCGGTTAATGCTATCGGCGGTGTGGAGGTAAATGTTCCATTCCATATGAAATACACGGATATATATGATAAACCGCCTCTATACATTGATATAAAACCGGGACCGCAAGTTATATACGGCGACAAAGCAATGGAATTTCTTAGATTCAGAACGGGAGATCCGGGGTACCCGTCCTTTCAAAACGGTGATATCGGAAGGGTGGAAATGCAGCAGGCATTTATAAAATCAGCAATTAAAAAATCACTTAGCCTCAAGCTTCCAAGTGTTATTAGTGCTGTATATCCTCATGTTGAAAC
>DNNJ01000176.1:5046-12321 GCA_003487955.1 Clostridiales bacterium
AATAACCCGCCTTTATCTTTCTATATACCAAACGGTCAGGAAATAACCAAGGCTGTATACGAATTATATGATGTACCGCTGTCAGCAAGTACAGAGGAAGAAAATATAGCTCAAGCTTCGGAGTGATGATTCGGGGGGTAAAATGATTAAACCAAAACCATTGAAAACAGGGGATAAGGTTGCAATAATAGCTCCTTCCTCAGCAACCGATTTGAAAGCTGTAAAACAGGGAGAAATGAAAATAAAAGCATTAGGATTAATCCCCGTTATGTTTCCAACCTGTTACACAAATTACGGCCACCTTTCTGCATCTGATGAAGAAAGGGCGAAAGATGTAAACGATGCCTTTAAGGATGAAACCATTAAAGGCATAATTTGTTTAAGGGGAGGTTATGGAGTTACACGAATACTTGACTTGTTGGATTACGAAATGATTGCCTCAAATGCCAAGGTATTTGTAGGATTCAGCGATATTACCGCACTTCATACAGCCTTTAATCAAATATGCAATATGGTTACTTTCCATGGTCCTATGGCAGCAACAAAATTTGCAAGTATTAAGAATGATAAAGTTGAATTTGAGCATTATTCCTGTGAAAGCTTAGTTAAAAACATTTTTACAAATAACCCCGCCGGTTTATACAGAAACCCAAACAATGAAGAGTTAAAAAGCTTATGTACCGGCAAGGCTCAGGGAATTTTAACCGGTGGGAATCTTACACTTTTAACAGCCACCCTAGGTTCAAAGTATGAAATTGACACAAAGGGCAAAATACTATTCATTGAAGAAATAGGAGAGCCTGTTTACAAATTGGACAGAATGCTTACAACACTATCATTGGCAGGAAAATTTAATGATTGCGCCGGAATAATACTTGGAACCTTTGTGAAATGCGAAAGGGAAAAGAAAGCATACGAAGGAGGGCTGGATCTTACCTTTGAGGAAGTTGTTGAAAACACATTAGTTAAATATAATAAACCTATAATTTATAATTTTAAGGCAGGACATAATTTTCCACAGCCAACAATGGCTTTGGGAACTTGTGTCTATATAGATGCAGACATGAAAAAGGTAATATTTTTGGAAAGCGGAACAACATTTTAGCAAAGGAGCAAATATGGATATTAATAAAAGAATTGATGAAATATTTGATGAATTGGTGGAAATACGAAGGGACTTTCATAAAAATCCGGAACTCAGCCAAAATGAATTCAGAACACAGAAGAAAATTATTGAATACTTAAATAGTTGGGGAATAGGAAATTACGTTTGTGCAGAAACAGGTGCAGTGGGGATAATAAAAGGAAAAAACAAAGGAAAAACCGTCGGGATAAGAGGAGATATTGATGCCCTTCCGATAAATGAAAAAAATAATGTGCCATATAGCTCGATAGCTCCCGGAGTAATGCATGCATGCGGGCATGATGCCCATGCGGCAATAGTGCTTGGCATTGCTAAAATAATGAAGGAATTGGCGGATACCGAAGATTCTATTAATGGGAATGTCAAGCTGTTTTTTCAGCCTGCAGAAGAAACAATAGGCGGTGCAGATAGGATGATTCAGGAAGGGTGTATGGAAAACCCTAAAGTTGATTATGTTTTGGGACTACATGTCCAGCCTTATTTAAATACGGGAAAAGTTGAGCTTAAATACGGCAAGCTTAATGCAGCAACAGATTCCATAAATATAGTTTTAAAAGGTAAAGCCGCCCATGGAGCATATCCTGACAAAGGGATAGATGCAATAGTAATGGCAGGCAATGTAATAACTGCATTGCAGTCAATAGTAAGCAGAAATACGTCTCCTATAAATTCCGTAGTAATATCACTCGGTAAAATTTCTGGCGGTGTCAAAGACAATATAATTGCCGACGAAGTGAAAATTACCGGTACACTGAGAACCTTGGACGATGAAACTAGACAGTATACAAAGGATAGAATTTCAAATATTGTAAATAATGTAGCTGCAGCATTCGGCGGAGAAGGAATAACAACATTTTACGAAGGCTATAAATCCTTGATTAATGATAATGAAGTGGTAGCTCTTATAAAAGAAAATGCAGAAAAACTTTTAGGAAAAGAAAATGTTGAATTTAAAGACTTTCCAAGCCTTGGAGCAGAAGACTTTTCATATTTCATAGATGCTGCAAAGGGTGCATTCTTCCATTTAGGCTGTGGTAATTATGTAAAAGGTATAACAGCCCCCATACATACAGAGTATTTTGATATTGACGAAGAATGTCTTAAGGTTGGAGTGAAGCTTCAGGTAGAAAATATAATAACTTTACTTAAAAAATGAATTTCTATAACAATAATGTATACTCATCATCCTCTATTCTCAACAGAGAAAAGAGGTTTTTTTATGGGATATGAAGCTGATATCCAAGCGGCTTAGTTTCTACCACTTTCTACCATTTTCGACAATTTTTATTGACTATTAATTAATAAAATGCTAAAATTTGAAATGTTATATGCTCAAAAATAATGATAGCAAAGCAGTATAAACATGAATAATACCTAAGAGATAATCGGAGAAAGCATGAAAAAAGTATTAATTTTAGTGATTGCTATTTTGCTGTATTCTATGACAGTTTCATATGCACATACAGGGGATATTGATTTGTATGAAAGTATTTTAATTAATGTTTTAATCATTGCGATTATTTTATTAATGGCAACGGGCTTAATAATAATTAAAAGTCTAAAAAAGCTTAAAGCACAAAAAAATGAAATAAGCATTAATAATGAATTGATAAAAACATACATAGATGCAAACAACAGCTTAATTTATTTAAAAGATGAAAATTTAAATTATGTATTTGTTAATAAAGCAGTGATGGAATTCTTTGATAAAAGCCAAGATGAGATTGTCGGACATAATATATATGATATAGCAGAAATTGATTATGCTGACATGAGCAATAAGCTTGATTTGGAAGTATTGGAGAAAGGCACCATTATTACAGCTGAAAAGAAATGGAGAGAAAAGGTATTAAAATCAACGAAGTTTCCTGTAAAGCAAGCTAATGGTAATTATGGCGTAGGTGCGTATATTGAGGATGTGACAGAAGCATACCGCAATAAAAAAATGGAAGAGAAAAGACTGATAAGCAATCAAATTCTTGTTGATGTAATGAGTCGAAAATTTGAATCTACACAGGAGCAATTTGATTATGCTTTAAATGAATCATTGAAATTGACTGAAAGCAAATTTGGATATATATATCTATATAATGAAGAAAAACAGGAATTTATATTAAATTCCTGGTCAAAAGACGTAATGGATGAATGTGCAATTATTGAAAAATTAACAAAATATCAGCTTGAGAATGTCGGATTATGGGGAGAGGTTGTACGCAATAGAAAACCTATTATCGTCAATGATTTCCAATTGCCAAATAAATTAAAAAAGGGTTATCCTGAAGGTCATGTGAATATTACTAAATTCATGTCCATTCCGGTGCTCATTGATGAAAAAATAGTGGCGGTAGTTGGAGTAGCGAATAAAGAATATGATTATGACGATAACGATGTATATGAACTTATTACATTGATGAACGGAATTTGGAATGCCAAAGAAAGAAGAGAGGCTCTTATAAATTATAAAGCGGAAAGGAATAAATTTCTGCAAACCTTAATTTCAATAGGTGATGGTGTTATAGTAGTTGATTTAGCCGGGAAGGTGACAATGCTGAACAATGTAGCAGAAAGGTTAACCGGGTGGACATACAAGGAAGCAAAAGGGAAGCATTATAAGGAAGTTTTTGTCCTATCACATGAAAATTCAAAAGCATTTATAAATGATCCTATAGGAGATGTTTTAAAAACAGATACAGTTCAGGAATTAGGCAATCACGCCATATTAACTTCTAAACAAGGAGTTAGATATTGTTTGGAGGATAGCGCTGCTCCAATTAAAGATTATAAAGGCAATACATATGGTGTTGTTTTAGTTTTCAGAGATGTAACAGAGAAGAAGGAGCAAAGGGATAAAATTGAATATTTAAGTGTCCATGATCCCCTGACAGGGCTTTATAACAGAATTTTCTTGGGGGAAGAACTCAAAAGGTTGGATACTAAAAGAAATCTGCCAATTTCCATAATCTTTGGGGATATGAACGGTTTAAAGCTTACAAATGATATTTTTGGACATGCTGCCGGTGATCTGCTTCTTAAAAAAGCAGCCAAAGTTTTTAGACAAGTATTAAGAGCAGATGACATAATTGCCCGCGTAGGAGGGGATGAGTTTACAATACTTCTACCTAATACCAATGAAGAAAAAGCAAAAGAAATAATAGATAGGATTAAAATACAATTTTCAAAAGAAAAAGTTAAAGCAATAAAAGGAAGCATTTCTATGGGCTGCGATACAAAACACTCAGCAGATGAAAATATATTCTTAAAAATGAGTAATGCCGAAAAAAGAATGTATTCTGTAAAAACACTTGACCGTGAAAATGTTAAGACTACTACGATTGAAGCAATTATTGATACGTTGCACAGGAACAGTCAAAGAGAAAAGGAGCATTCTAAAAATGTCAGCGTGTATTGCGAAAATATGGGTAAAGCAATGGGGCTGTCCGATGTAAAAAACAGACGGTTGAAGGAAGCCGGATATCTTCATGATATTGGTAAAATTACATTAAGTCATCGTTTAATAAACAATAATGGAAAACTCTCAGACCAAGAGCTGCATGAAATGAAACAACACCCCGTTGCAGGTTACAGAATTTTAAATTCTTTTGACGGCACATTGGATTTAGCAGAAACAATTTTATCACATCATGAAAAGTGGGATGGCTCAGGTTATCCGAAAGGACTTAAAGAAAAAGAAATTCCTTTATTAGCAAGAATTATTTATGTAGCTGGGAGTTATGATGAAATGACTAATAAATATAGCAAAGCTCCTTTGAACAGTGATGAAGCCGTCATAGAGTTAATAAAAGCAGCCGGTAAGAAGTTTGATCCTGAAATAGTTGAATTGTTTGTAAAAATGATACATGGAAATTAAGATGATATTAGCTTCATTAGTATTTAAAAATATCGAAAACAAAGGATACAAAGGGGCATATGTATGGAGAACAAGAATAATGATATCAGAATATCACTTGATATGTATAAAGAAAGCATAAATCAATATCAAAAACTCTTTAAAACAGCATACGAACAATTGCCAATCGGTATGGCATTTTGTAAATCAACCGGAGAAATTATCGATGCAAACCCGATGTATGAAAAAATACTTGGCAGGTCAGTTTCTGAATTGCAGCATTTAGGATGGATAAACATCACACATCCGGAAGATTTAAGTAAGGATATTGAAAATTTCGAAAAATATAAAGAAGGCATTAAAGATACATATTTCATAACTAAAAGATTTATTAAGCCTGACGGTTCAATTATTTGGGGAAACGTTACCTTAGTAGCCTTATCAATTGAAAATAACTCACAGCAAATAAATTTATGCACGTTGGAAGATATTACAGAGCGTGTTCAAGCAGAAGAAAAAATCATAAGGAGATTTCAAGTTCTAATTCAGGAATCCAATGAAGTTTTTGAGATTATTAAGCCTGATGGAACAATAGTCTATGTAAGTGATGCTGTAGAAAAGGTTATTGGCTATAGAGCGGAAGAATGTATAGGCACAAATATATTTGATTCTTTCGAAGGCAATGAACTCGAAAAAATAAAAACAGTTGTAGCTACATCGATTAGCTGCCCCGGCAAAAAAATAACAGGCAATATTACATTTATAAATAAGGAAGGAAATTTTGTTTATCTTGAAGGTAATATGCAGAACTTACTGGATGAACCTTCGATAGAAGGTATAATCATTAATTACAGGGATATTACCAAAAGAGTAGAAATGGAAAAGAGAATGGCTCATATTTCTACTCATGATGAGCTGACAGGACTACCTAACAACTTATATCTCAGGAAAAAATTAAGGTTGCACTGTGAACATGCAAATAAAACAAAAACTAAATTTGCTGTTATGATGTTGGATATAACCGGTTTTAAATATATTAACGATATCGTGGGATATCAGTTAGGAGATATGATTATTCTCAAGGTTGCAAAGAAATTGAAAAGACATTTAAAGGAAAAACATTTTTTATGCAGGTACTCCGGGGACAGATTTGCAATAATAGTTCAAACAGGTACAGTTGATGTATATAAAAATATAGCTAAAGATATTATTGATATATTTAACACGAATATTAAAATCGACAAGTATGAAGTAGATATAAATTTAAGCATTGGTATTAGTATTTATGATGAGGATAAAAATATCGATAACATTATAAAACAGGCCGAAATGGCTTTATTTTGGGCAAAAAAGCAGGGTAAAAACAGGTATAAATTTTATTCTTCAGATATTAACATAAACGACTATAAACAATTTGAACTTCGAAATGATTTAAGCAATGCTTTGGACAACCACGAGCTAAAAGTTTATTATCAGCCTATTGTTAACTTAAAAACTTATGAAATATTATCGGCTGAAGCTTTAATAAGATGGGAGCATCCTGACTGGGGCATGGTATCTCCTAAAGAATTTATTTCATTAGCCGAAGAAACAGAATCAATTATCAATATAGGCTATTGGCTTATTAAAGAGGTTTGCAGCACTTATCGCCGATGGCTTGATGAGGGATTACCTAAGATTAAGATGTCAGTAAACATTTCAAGTATTCAATTTTTTGAAAATAATTTTGTTCAAAACCTTATTGATATAATAAATGAATTTAAAATAGACCCCTATTTTATAATTTTGGAAATTACCGAAAGCGTATTTATATTAAGGGATAGCAATGTTATATCTCATATAGAAAAATTGAGGTCATATGGAATACAAGTAGCAATAGATGATTTTGGCACAGGATTTTCATCTTTCGAATACTTCAAGTATTTCAATATAGATATTTTGAAAATAGATGGTTCATTTATTAAGAGTGTTATTTCAGATAAAACCAGCAATATAATTACAGAAGCAATGATTAAGTTAGCTAAAAAGTTAAAAATAAAGTTGGTTGCAGAAGGAATAGAAAACCATTTCCAATTAAATTATTTACATGGATTAAACTGCCATGCAGGTCAAGGATATTTGTTTAGTAAACCTTTATCTAAAGAAGATTTTAGAAATATGCTTTCTGTAAATAAATGCGAGCCTTTGGATAGTAAAAAAATAAAAGTTAATGAAGAAAGACGAAAATTCTTTAGATCTGTTTTTCCGGATTTATTAGAAGTTAAAATGACAATGAAAGAATTCA
>DNNJ01000176.1:12589-12757 GCA_003487955.1 Clostridiales bacterium
AGGTTTGTGCTTTATTTCAAACATAATACTTCCCATTAACAAAGAAATATTCTTGGAGTTTAAAATAAGTCTTAACAAACAAATAATAAAGTTATCAGGAAAATTAGTGTGGACCTGCGAAATTGATAGTAACCTATATGAATATGGTATTGAGTTTAATGATGACAA
>DNNJ01000028.1:0-5019 GCA_003487955.1 Clostridiales bacterium
TGTCCGTGTATTTGTTGAAATTTCTATTTGCTTAGGTAAGAATTCAGGGACGGACCTTTTAGTTCCCGGAAAGTATTATATATTAAGGGAAATTTTATCGGCGCTTACTTTTATTGCACCTTTCATTTCCAATAATGTTAAATTACCAAGCAATTCACCGGTTTCCATTTTTATTTCCTGCCTTAATTCTTCAACTGTATTTTTTCCGGATTTAAGACTGTCCATTATTCTTATTTCATCATCAGTTAATGTGCTTAAATCAATAAATGCATTTTGCAGTTTAACCCTTTCCTTTAATTCTAAAATTTCTTCGATAATATCATCAATTGATACTGTTATTTTTGCGCCGTCTCTGATTAAAGCATTGGTTCCTTTGCTGTACAGGCTGTCAATGTTCCCGGGAACCGCAAAAATTTCTCTTCCTTGATTGGCGGCGTGACCGGCTGTAATCAATGTGCCGCTTTTTTCCTGAGCTTCAATAACAAGTACTCCCTCGGAAAGACCGCTTATAATTCTATTTCTGTCATGAAAGTTAAATGCAACCGGTTGTATATCAAAAGGATATTCGGTAATCACCGCTCCGTTGTTTCCTGATATTTGTTTAAACAGCTCCAAGTTCTTCTTTGGATATACCACATTGATGCCGCAGCCGATTATGCCGTAGGTTTTAGCATTATATTTCAAAGCTGTTTTATGAGCAATTGTGTCAATTCCAACTGCTAATCCGCTTACAATATTTACGCCGACTTCCGACAATTCCTTTGTAAGCTTCTCCGCAGCCCATTTCCCGTAGCTTGTAGCCTTCCTTGAGCCTATTACTGCAATTGATATGTTGTTTATGAAATCCAAATTGCCCTTGTAGTATAACAAATAAGGAGCACCTTGAATTTGTTTAAGCTTAGCGGGGTATTCTTCATCAAAAATAGTTACTATTTCGGCCTTTTCAATTTCTAATTTCTTCATTAATCTTTCTTCAACAAAATTATTTTTGTTTTCTGAAAGCTCTTCTATTGCGTCGGTTTTAAGGAAAGATAAATTATGTTTCTCGCTTACAAAGTTTTCCCATAAATTCTCCGGCGACCCGAAATACTCAAGAAGCTTTGAAATCTTGTTGTTTGAAACTCCATTTGCTGAAAGCCATAATAAGGTTTTTTGATTGATATTTATATTTCCCATACTACCTCCAGTATTTGCGGTCTAAACTTCTATACTGAATTGCTTCCGCTATATGTTTTGTTTCTATATTTTCAAAATTCTCCAAATCAGCTATTGTTCTTGCCACCTTTAGTATTTTATTGTATGCTCTTGCACTTAAGCCTAAAATCTCAAATGCATTCTTAAGCAATACTTCCGACTCCTTATTGACTTTACAGAACTTTGATATACCTTTTGTTGAAAGCTCCGAATTAGTAAGAATCCCCATATTTTTATATCTGTTCATCTGAATATTTCTTGCTTTTACAATTCGCTTTTTAATTTCTACAGAGGCTTCTTCCGCTCTGTTATCTTTCAGTTCATCATATTTAACCGGCAGTACTTCAATTTGAATATCAATACGATTCAGCAATGGACCCGAAATCTTCCCTAAATATTTGTCAATATGTCTTTGGCTGCAGGAACAGTCGTGGTTAGGGTCACCTAAATATCCGCAGGGACATGGATTCATTGAAGCAACCATCATAAATTTTGCAGGAAATGTAAATGAGCCGCTTGCCCTTGAAATGGAAATTTTTCCGTCTTCCATAGGCTGGCGGAGAACCTCAATAACGCTTTTAGGGAATTCGGGAATTTCGTCCAAAAATAAAACTCCGTAATGAGACAGGGATACTTCCCCCGGCTGTGGTTTTGTACCGCCTCCTGCTATGGATGTGCGTGAGGAAGTATGATGAGGCGAACGAAAAGGTCTTTTGGTTATTAAACCTTTATTGTCCAACAATCCTGATATGCTGTAGATTTTTGTAACTTCCAAAGATTCTTCAAATGTCAGATCCGGTAAAATAGTTGGAATACGTCTTGCTATCATCGTTTTTCCCGAGCCGGGACTTCCTAAAAGGAGAATGTTATGCATCCCGGCAGCGGCTATTTCAACTGCCCTTTTCATTGCAGGCTGTCCTTTTATTTCAGAAAAATCTTCATTATAATAATCCGGTTTACCGGAAAAATCATATTTGAATTTATATGGAGCTATTGATAAATTTCCGTTTAAATAACTTACTAGTTGGGTTATACTTTCAACAGGAATTATTTCTATGCCTTCTATGGCGCCGCATTCTTCCTTGTTGTCTTCGGGCACTATTGCTTTTTTAAAGCTGTTGTTCCGCATGGAAATAACCATGGGTAAAGCGCCGTCAATTGCTGTTATCCTTCCGTCCAATGATAATTCACCTATAATGCATGAGCTTTCATCCACAGTCTTAATTACCTTAGAAGCAGCAAGTATACCCACTGCAATAGGAAGGTCTATCTGGCTTCCTTCCTTTTTCAAATTCGCCGGTGCAAGATTGACCGTAATGCGGCTTACAGGAAAATCATATCTGCTGTTTTTAATGGCAGACCGTACTCTTTCCTTTGACTCTTTAATTGAGATATCAGGCAGACCCACAATATTAAAATTTGGCAGACCTCCCGATAAATCTGTTTCCACATTAACTTCATAACCTTCAAGTCCGTAAAGGACACATGTTTTTATTTTTGAAAGCATGGTACCTCCAACAATTCAAGGTTATAAAATTATACTATAATTTTCCAATTATTACAATGAATAATATATATATTAAAATTATAAAATTGCAATAAAATCTACCCAAATTAATATAGTGGTGCAAGCCCTCCTAACGGCTGTTTCTTAAACAATTATTCCTTTTTTTCAAGGGCATTCTTCACTGCATTCATCAAAGCTTTACTTGTTATGGTTGCACCTGAAACAGCATCCACATCAGTTGTTTGATTTTCTATTATGGATGAAATTATTGTACCTATTGCATTTTCACTGACACCCTTTGTTTCATTGTGAGACACAACTTCGATTTGAATAATTTTATCGTCCTTCAGAGTTACTGATACTATGATAGGACCTCCGATACCTCTATCTTCACCTGTATATTCTATTGAATGAGAATTTATTTCTTCCGACTCCTCAGAAGGGGGTGTTTGTTCCGGTTCTGTTGTTATATATTCTTCCGATTGTGAAATTATTTCTTCCGGTTCATCTGCAGGTGAAAGTGTCTGTTCTTTTTCGGATTCTTCAGTAGTTTCGGACTCTTGTTCTACAGGTTTTTCCGGCTTTTGTTCTACATGCTGTTGCACTTCAGTCTGTTGCTCTTCTGAAATATTCTCTTTATTATTATCTTCTGTCTCTTGGTTTATATTTTCACTACTTAAAATAGTGTTATTTTCAATTCCTTTTGAAGCTTCAGTATCCGTTTTTATTCTCTCATCCGAAGAACAACCAACAATACTAAGCATCAAAATTAATAATACCATCAATAGATTTTTCATAGTCGCCTCGTCAAAGCAGTTTTCTTCTTTTTTCAATAGCTTTTAACTCTTTTTGTTCTTCTTCAATAATTTTTTCTTTTTCTATATTTAGTTTTTTAGATAATATTTCAATAAATATATTCCTGAAATTATTTTTCCATTCTGTCATTGAAGGGCTGTAAGTCAGCCCAAAGGCCAATAATTTTCCTGCATCCTCTTGTATATTACCGAGCCGTACCTGTTCAAAATCAAGTCCGTAAATTTCATTACCGGCAATAATAAAGTTTTTAAAATTTACATCATATAAAATATATTGCTCTTTATAGAACCCAAAAACAGCAGAGTAAAAACTCTTAAGATAGCTGCATAGAGTATTAACCATTCTTAAGTCCAAAGTATTACTTTTTTCTTGTTCCTCATACCAATCAAGAAAATTAAACTCTCCCAAATCTTCAAGATATAAATGGTTTTCTTCTTCTTTAATTATTGAAGGAACCTTAACTCCTGCTTTTTTTAAAATATTCAGTATTTCTTTTTCCATTATGTAATTTTCATGATTTTCAAATTTTTTTATAATATATGTGCAGTCATCTTCTACAATTCGAAATACTTTATTTCTTTTGCTTATTAATTCTATCTCTTTATGCATACTTCAATGTCCCCGTTTTCTGTGTAGCCGCTTAATTCCTTTGCTATTCCTTCAATGGCATTTTTCAAAATACTCTGAACAAACGGAACCATTGTAATTTCCTGTCCGTTAATTTTAAGCATTACACTCTGCTCAGTCAATATACAGTCCCTCCTTTCCGCCTCGCCTTTCAAAATCTTTGAGCTTAATTCAGCGCATGTGTATCCGCATTTTTGGCAGCATTCATCCTTCATGTCCGGAGGTCTGTCAAATACTTTCTCCTCAATAATATTCACCATTTTTTCAATTTCAGTTATTGAGTTTATAACGGGAATACCCTCATATTCCGACATGCTATTGGATATTTTCCCTGATATTGCAAAGGTTGTTTCATCCATCCTGTCTTGAATTCCTTCCACATCGTGGGCTGTTACTATTTTAGGTATACATGTATCCCTCACTCCTTCTAAAATAACAAAATCATGGTTGTAAAAACTAAGAATTTCATTCATGCTCAGCTGTTTTTGGAATAATACGTCTGTTTCATAGGCTCCTCTTGCAGTAACCAGCTGAGAGCCTGCCATTTTGTGTCTGTGAGTGTTGGTTCCTTCCACGTCCATTTTAAATTCCTCAAAATGAATTTCTTTTACGCTGCCTACAGTATAATTACGTTTTCGAAGCTCCTTTATTATATTTTCTATGGTAGTAGTTTTACCGGACTTTGTTATTCCGATTACTGAAAAGACCTTCATAATATACGGTTTCTCCTTTCTTTGTCTATTGAAAAATTAAGATGCCCTAACCCTATTTTTCAGAGTCCTGATTTGGGGACATTCCTCCTACCAACAAAGACTTTCCCTAAATAAGGAGGTGTGTCCCCATACCCCTAATAAATAGCGGTAGGTCATTCGCAA
>DNNJ01000028.1:5224-27763 GCA_003487955.1 Clostridiales bacterium
ACGAATTCCCAATTTATGTGACGCAAGGAACAAATAAATTGGTGAATGAGACTGCGCTAATAACAATAATGCTGCTGCAATACTTAGGACTATTATAATATAATCAACTGCCCGCATTTTCAAAACCATGCAGCTTGTTCTTTCGGGGTATGCTCTGAAACCTCTCATTTCCATTGCTGCAGCCAATTCCTTTGCCTTTGTTACGGAATTAATGGTAATGGGAGTAAGTATGTATTTGTAAACTTGAATTTTCTTATTTAATTTAACTTTCTTTAGCTCAATTCCCCTAAGCTGTATTGCAGTTACCATATCCGTCATTTCCTCTTTGAATATGGGTAAAAATCTTATTGCAACGGAAACCATAAAGGCTATTTCATAAGGACAATGCCATTGAATAAGCCCTTGTATTATTTCCCTGCTTGACGATGTTGTTATTATTGCAGCAGAAATTATAATTATTACCATTCGCAAAATAAATTCAAGTGCTCTTAAAATTCCGTAATCAGTTAAAATTGTAAGGCTGCCTATTTTCAAAACAGGAGCTCCCGCATTAGTTAACAAACTCTGAATTAACGCTATTAAAACTATTATTTTAAGAAGCCTTTTTAGCTTTACAAGAGTCGATATTAAATTAACATTATTTATAAGCGCAATTACTATTGCTGCAAATAGTATTAATGATAAAACAGATATATCATTGTAAATTAATCCGAGGGTTGATAAAATTAAAACTTGAACTATTTTTGTTCGAGGGTCTATATCATTCATAATTTACCCCCTCAAGAGCTAATACTTTGTCTTTATGCCTTTCAATAAAATCCTTGTTATGGCTTATAATAAGCATACCTATATTTATCTTTTTTAATTTGTCCAAAACTTCCGATAATGCATCTATTCTTTCTTTATCAAGGGATGCAGTAGGCTCGTCCAAAATAAGATATTTAGGACCAATCATCAATACGGAAGCAATGGCTAAACGCCTTTTTTCTCCATAACTTAAAAAAAGGGGATATGAGTTTTTAACTTTTCCAAGGTCAAAAATTTCAAGCATTTCTTCAGCTTTATCCATGGTTTCTTCCTTATTGTATCCCTTAAATAATAAAGGGAATGTCAATTCTTCCACTACAGATGTGCTGAAGAGCTGCCTTTCAGGATACTGAAAAACATAGCCTACCATTTCGCCGATACTGCCAAGAGACAGACTTGCTGTACTTTGACCGAATACTTTTACTTCACCGAAAGATGGTTTCAATATTCCCATGATAAGCTTGGTTAAGGTTGTTTTCCCGGAGCCGTTTTTTCCTGTCAGTACAGTTGTTTCTCCATTTTTTAAATTAAGAGAAAAATTGTCAAATACCTTTCTTCCCTTAGGGTATTTATAAGAAATATTGTTGAGCTCAATTGTGTTATTCATCATTCACCTAAGATTAAAAATCCTGTCTGCAATTTTTATATTATCATAATCATGGTCAACCATGATTATTGTTTTTCCTTCTTCTTTTAACTTTAATAAAACATCTTTAATTATTTCTTTTCCTTCATCATCAATCCATGACATTATTTCATCACATATAAGAATTGAAGGAGCAAGCATTAAAACAGATGCAATTGCAACAAGCTGCTGCTGTCCTCCCGATAAATTATTAGGATTGTCGTATCTGTATTTTTCCATATTCATTGTTTTTAATATTTTATCAATTCGATTGCATATTTCTTCTCTTTCAACACACAGGTTTTCAGGACCAAATGCAAGCTCATCTTCAATAGTAGGTGAAAAAAGCTGTGTCGAAGGATTTTGAAATATAATTCCTATCTTTGAAACTGTTTCCGAAATACTTAACCTATTTATATTTTCGCCGAAAATTAATACTTCGCCGGATAATTCACCTTTGTATAACCTTGGTATCAGTCCGCATATTAAGTTACACAAGGTGCTTTTACCGCAGCCGCTTTGTCCGATTATTGCAACCGTTTCACCTTTTCTTACGCTAAAATTAACATCCTTTAAAACATATCCTTCCGAGTTGTTGTATTTAAAACTTAAATTTTTAACTTCAACTGCATTCATCATTTAACCTCAATTTCAGTAATCCACTTGCATCTTCTGTTGCTGAAAGTATCCGAAACCACAATGGATTCATAGGGACCTCTTCCTCCTGAGTCCCTACCGCCTAAGTATTTCCCTTCTTCCATAAAAGCAATATAAACATTTTTATCTATTGAGACCTCTTCTGAAGAATAAGCAACAGAATAACCATCCGCTGCTTTGATAATAATTATTTTGTTTTGAAAATCAATATTATTCTTATTAAGCAGCTCTTTCAGCTGAACTCCGGTATAGATATGTGTGGCGGGCTCAGTCGTTGATGTGTCAAGAACTGCTTCAAAATCCCCACTGTAAAGAATTATATCTTCTATGGTTATAACTCTTTTATTTTCATCATCTGCCAAAACAATTTGTGCATTTGCCAATATTTCTTTTTGTTTTTCAATATATTCTTTGTTTAAATTTAATGAAACAAATAATGTAATTGTCAATATTATTATTAATATAACAATTATTGCAGCACTTCTTTTCATGGCTCTTTAATGAAATATGGAACAATAATATCTGATTGAACGCATATTCCGTGTCCTCCTCCTTCATCTGTTTCATGCATACCATGGTCAGGCGCAATTATTATGGCTCCATCCCATACCTTGCCTAAAGTTTCAATATATTGGTCAATGGCTTTTATGTATTCCATTGTTTCATCAGAATATGGTCCGAAGCTGTGGCCTCTGTCATCAATTCCGTGAAAATGAATGAAAACCAAATCATAATTTTCATTTACTGCTTTTAAAGCACTTTCATATACTTCATCATCTGTTTCACCGTTTTTGTTATTATCAATATGGAGTTCAGGCTCAATTTCTGTATTTAATACTTTTATGTCCCCTTCAAGCAAAATAGAATTTTTATTGTTCTCGAGACAATAGGCGAATATGCTTTTCACACGCATCTCACGTACACTTCTGTCATGCACTCCGTTAACGTTTGGAGTTTCTCCGGTAATTATTGCTGCAAAGCCTGCATTTGTAACAGGAGTATAGACGCTTAAGGCAGGATATTTAAAATATTTGCTTAAAAATGGAATGCTGCCTTCTTTAACAGCCATTTTAAACTGATTGTATGAAAAACCATCTAATAAAACTGCCATAACCTTTTCTTCGTTTCCCAAATATTCTATCATATGAAAATAAGCATTGGTGATGCTTTGATAATCATTTGTTAAGTAAATACCTTCAATATTTTCAAATTTAGTCTGGCCGGCAGTCGCATATACCGTGCTGTCACTGCCTATATAATTATCGGAAGAAAATAAAACTGTGAGCCCTGTGTCACAGATAATGGCTGCACGAGAATAATTCTCCTGTGACAATTCATGTATATAAACATTTCCCTCAGGGATAAAGTCATCAATTAGATTTTCATCTTTATTGAATACACTAATACCCTTTAATTCTGTTTCATTTACCCTTGCACTGCAGCTTGTTAAGAATATTAAAATTAATAATAATAATATTTTTTTCATACCGGCATTCCTTTCAGTGAGCATATTATAATCAGCAGCATCTTTAATTCTCTAATATATTCATTTTTTCCAAACTTATGTTGATTGTATATGCTATGAGCCCGCCTATTGTACCTGACAGGGCTGCGGCAGACAATATTAAGATAACCGTAACAAAGGGAAGCCTGAAAAATAATAAATTGGAAATAAGTGTGCCAGTAACATTTGCGGCTAAGCAGCCAAACACATAATGAAGAATATTGTACTTTTTATTCTTAGAAAATAAGAATACAATATCAACAACTATTCCCGGCAGAGTGTAGGAAACAATGCTCATGATACCGTGAGTTCCCATAGTTCCCGCTGCAATCACCAGTATTCCTTGTACAATGCCTATTAATGCGGCTGTGCCTGTTTTTTTTACAATTCCTGCACCCAATACTATCCAAAACATATAGAAACCGCCGGCAATGGCTCCCCCCGGAATAAACAAGGGGCCCGTTATAACATGAACCAATGGTACCACAATTGGTTTGGTTGCTATTCCAAGGGCTGATACCACTGCTATTATAATTAAGTTATAGACTGAAAATTTATTAAGAAATTTTTTTACCATGAAAACCTCTACTCAAGTATTATTTCATCCACATGCTTAATCCAGCGCTGGCTGAAGGGGTCTCTTCTTATAATCAGCTGGAAGGGACCGTTTCCTCCCTGTTTCTTTGACTTAAGCAATTCGTTGTCCCTTTCAAATGTCAAATATACATTTGAAGGCTCTTTGATTTCTTCAACGCTTAAAATTATTCTGTAGCCGTCAGATGCATTAAAGGTAATCTTGCTATAGTTTGAAATATCTATATTCAACGTTTCAAAAAGTTTTATAAGTTCAATGCCTTTGTATTCCGTTTCAACGGGCTTTGAACCGCTGCTTCTAACGACAGCAGGAAATTTAACTGCTTCTTCATGAGTGTAAATAATTTTCGTATCAACCGTTTCATATTTACCGTCAATATTTACGGTTAATGAGGGCAGCTCTTCAGAGCAGCCTGTTAAAATAAATATTAAAATTATAAAAATAAGAATTTTCTTTAACATATTTTCCCCTCTGCTCAATTGTCCAATGAGCTGTTCACTGCATCCTTTACGGAGTTTAAGAAACCCCTGCAGGTTGAAGTAGCCCCGCTTATGGAATCCACGTTTAAATTTTGAGTTTCAGTGATTTCATAGGATAATTCTCTAAATGCTTCTTCGAAATAGCCTGTAGTTTCACCGTGACTCAGAACTTTTATATTTGTTATTTTCTTATTGTTTATAATAACTTCCGTATTCATTATACCGCCAAAGCCCATCCCAAAGCCTTCATAGGTTCCATCTTTTATGCTGTCAATTGAAGTTATTGCCTGCACTGAAGTATTTGAACCTGATAATGGGAAAAATATATATAAACCTGCAATTATACAAATACATATTAATATATAGGTTGAATTCTTAAGTTTTCTGTTTCCAATAGTCAGCGAAAAACCATCATTATTTTTGATGCATTTATTTATACATTTAAGACAGTTAATGCATTCGGGTGATATTTCTTCCGCCTCGGTTTGCTGCTCTTCTACAGGACAGTCTTTTAAACAATAAGAGCAGTTACAGCTCCCTTTATTAATTTTAAATGGTCCCACTGCATATAGCAAGCTTTGAAATGCTCCCAAAGGACAAAAATATCTGCAGAATATTCTCCTTCCAATCAGTGATACAAAGATAATCAATAATAAAACTATTGTTCCGGTTTGAAATTTTGCTCCTATGAATATATTTAAGTATGCAAGCCAGGGAGAAAACGGAGAAACTATGTTTCCCATGCCAAGTATACTTAAAATCATTATTGCAATTAAAACAATATATTTAAGAAGTTCAGGATTATGAGGAAATTTTACTTCCTTCAGCCCGATTTTACTTCCTGTATATTTGAAAAAGTCCTGCATTGCTCCAATAGGACAAATATAACCGCAAAAAGCTCTTCCCATCAAAAATGCGGTGACAGCTATTCCTGTTGTTAATGCAATGCTTCTTGAAGCTCCACGCCATCTGTAAGATAGATCCATAAAGAAAGACTTAAGAGCACTCCATCCGCCGTAAGGATTCATATCTCCTATGGAGAGAATTCTAAACCCAATTATTTCATTTATATACATGCCGTAGCTCAAACATGACAATACCACTATAATGGTTGCAGTGATTTGTATTACGCTTCTTATATTCAACTTCATTTCTTTTCAATCCTTGATAGTTCCGTCATTATTTTCTTATCCTTATGTAGACTGACTTGTCCATCTTCATAAATCAAATAACATTTAAGCATATCATCCATAGAAAGCTCAATCTTTTCATCATTTTTATTTACTGCAGTAAATTTGTCATCTTCATCCCATCTCATGCCTGCAACCAAAAGCACATCTTCCAAAAGCATTCCTTCACTTCCCCCAATTGATTTTGTTCTTACAACTTCAATCATTTTCTCGGGGAAAATAACGGCATCCTTTGTGGTTGAAAAATGAGTCATATGTTTTACATTCATTCCAAGCTTAAAATTAGGAGCAATATTCATCGGAGCATTATCTCCTTCAACCTTAATAAAATATCTTTGCCTTACCAATGATATTGTTTCATGTTTTGCAAGACCGTCTGTGGCAGACATGGTAAAGAATCCTTTTTCATCTACTTCATCAAATTTTCTTAATATTTTCCCTACTTCTATGGAGCTATCCTTAGAGCCGTAGTATTCATAATAATAGGGCTCAATATCTTCGGTCAAAGGGTTGAACATGTGCACTTTATCAATATCCTTGGGGGATATTTCCTTATATAAATCAATATTTGAAACCATTTTTACCCAGTAAGGACCAAGCTCCAAAGGAACAGAAATTCTTACCGGTTTTTCTTCGTCTTTGATATCCTTTCCGTTTATCTGCCAGGTAAGTATTATATCATTTACAGCTAATTTTTCCTTGTCTATCATGGTGTAGTATCCGTCCCTCCCGGTCACACCTATACCTGCATACCGGCTTAAGTCAATACCTTCATTTTCCAAAACATCACGAAGAGAAGGTCCTTTTACACGCATATCCGTTTCTGTTCCCGTTGTATTAATTAAAGTAACATCCATGTCTAACTGTTCATATTTTTTAATTTCATCAGTATCTATTCGAACAGAGCCGCCATCCCAATTTATTGCAAAGCTGTTAATATCCTTCTGCCACATTTCCTGAGGCACCACATCAGGAACTTTTGCCATTTGAATATTATAATTCCAATACTGATAATGTCCAATGGCTGCATTTACGGCATTTACCACAGCCTGAGAGCTTATGGTGGCGCCTGTCAGCTGGATGATATCTTCGGGGTTTTCCTTATCAAGAACTACCAAATTTAAATATTTATTAATAGGTAAATTTGTAAACCTGTCCAAAAAGTAATCATATTCCATATGCTCCGCATAGTCCGGTGATTCCTCGTGGTTTAAAATTTTAATTCCAATTAACAACTCATCATATTGGTCTAAAGCAGCCAAAACTTCTATAGGACCGTTATATCCGACACAGCTTACAACATATGCACATGTTTTTCCATCAATTTCATATGCTCTTTTTACTGCGGGAAAATACAATGAACCATATAAGTCATCAGAAAAGCCTTTTATCAGTGTTATTTTTTTCGCAGTTGGATAAAATAACTTTACTGCTTCCTTTTCCTCAGAAGAATCATTTAGCGTAAAAAACAAAGTGCCTGCAACAACCAAAATAATTATGATAATAAGTATGTATCTGTTTTTCATGTTATCACCTATTCAATGATAATTACATCTATATTTGATACCCACTGGGGTTTATTTATATCTCCGGGCTCTTTTTGTCCTACTGCAAGTTTATAGGGAGCACCTTCATTTGTGGAATATTCTTCGCCGTTCTCTTCCCATGCAATAATCATGGGATATTTATTGTCAGGATTTGTTTCATCCATATATTCCATTTTAACCTGCTCAATTGTAAATTCCATGATGTATCCGTCCTGAGCTGTAATGGATATCTTTGAAGCTTCAGACTTTATCAGGGCTTTGCTTTCCAATAAGTCCCACAGCTTAACACCCTTAAAATGCGTATAGCCTGTTGTGCCGAAATTGTTCAGCCAATAAAAGTCAGCTTCAAAAATAATATCACTCATTCCCTTTAACTCATCTAAAGATAAAGAAAGCTCATTATCTACAAGACCTTTAACTTTTAAAACATTTTCTGCAATTACCGGCTGCTCATCCACCGGCGGGGCTTCTTCTGTCGTCTTAGCAGTTACCGGCAATTCTTTAGAAGAATCAACCTTTGCATCTCCTTCCGGTTGTTCTGCTTCAGGTGTTTCTTCGGGAATTTCTTCAATTTCGCTTTCAATAGGTTCTTCAGGTTTGCCTGCTTCTTCCGGTTCATCCGGTGCTTCAGTTTCCCCTTTGATTATTTCATTATTGTTTTCTTCAATTGCAGCATTACTATCTCCATTTGCTGCCGGAGCATCAGTTTTTTCTGCAGAGCACCCTGCCAATATAAATATTACCGCAAATACTATAATTAATAGTTTTTTCATATAATACACCTCTTAAGAGGGGAGGAAACCTCCCCCTTAATTATTTATTTAAATATCTTAAAAGCATTACCGTCGCTTCTGCTCTTGTTGTATTTTGTGTGCCGCCAAAAATATTGCCGGGCAATCCTTTGATAATCTCAGCTTTAACTGTCTTTGCAACATTTACCTTTGCCCACTGAGACACCTCATCATTGAAAACAGACAATACTTCATCAGCGTTTGTTATTTCTTCTTCCAAAAGTGAGCCTATTACAGTTCCTATTTCCTGCCTTGTAATGGGAGAATTTGGCTTGAATGTTCCATCTTCATAGCCTTTTACATATCCTTTTTCTGCTGCTGCTAAAACATCCTTTACAAACCAGTCTGTAGGTTTCACATCAGCAAAGTTTGATACTGCATCTTCATCAGCAATATTTAATACTCTGATTAACAATGATACAAATTCTGCTCTGCTGATATTATTATTTGGTCTGAATAAACCGTTGCTGCCTTTTGCATAACCCATTGCCGCCATTTCCAGAATACTGTCCTTTGCCCAGTGGTTATCAATATCAGCAAAAAGAATATCCTTATCGGTTTTTACATCCTTCATTTCAGGTGCTTCATAATCTCCGGTGCCTAAAACTATGCAGTCAACCCATTTAACCCACATGGATTTGCTTTCTTCGATAATGAGTCTCAAAGGACCATACGCATTGTTATTTATATATCCTAAGCTTGATTCGTTTGGCACTAAGGGATAGCCTTCTGCTGCATATGCTAAAATTATTTTCTTATTCTGACCCTGTGAATTTAAAACTCCATTTACGACCTGCTCATTGCTTCTTAATATTTGATTGTAATTTTGACCGGCAAATACCCTTATGTTTGGAGCATCTACATCATCTTTAAGTCCAACAACATCATTGATCAAATTCCAAAGAACAATACCCTGCATTTCAAGAATGCCGTCACCTGTGTAAGTATCTCTCTTTGCATACTCTGTCATTGCTTCAATCTGCCTTAATGTAAATGTCATAGGTTCTTTAATTTGAGAGCCTGTTACACGTAATACCGGCATGTCCAGGTATCCTTTATATACACCTTGATTGTGTCCCCAGGATTCATCAATTTCTTGTTCTGTACTTGTACCTTCACCGGTTCCTTGAGTATCTGTTGCAATTGACTCCCCTTCACCGATAATTATTTCTTTTGCAAACTGCACCTGGTTTGAGCCGTTTGTATCGTTATAACCTGTTTTGCCGAATATTATTCTAAGGGGTCCTCCGTCATTTCCAAGACCCGGATTATAACCTTGGTCTGCAGGCCGGGCTACATAAGGATATCCGTTGTATCCATAGGCAACCAATACCGGAAGCTCTGTATAAACAGGATTAACATATTCTCCCGGGAAAGCTCCGTCACCTTTGTCCAATGCACTTTTCTCATAATAACCGTACAAAGAATCATCCTTTATTTGCTTTATGGTCATTGGTGCAAAATTATAATTATCTGCAGCAATGAAACGCACGCTGATATTTTCATCTATATTTGGGTCCAAGCCTGCCTCAAGAAGCAAGTCCCACAAAGGAACACCTTTGTATGAATTGTAATACCAAAAATATTCACTGTTTGAAAGGCTGTATTCCTTGACTGTATGAAGGTCTGTCATTGCTTCAATATCTTTGACGGTGTACCTTGTTTCTTTGCCTAAAGCGTCTCCGTGAATTATCAATTCATAATCAGTATATTTTGGATTATTGTATGGAGCATAGCTGTGCTCGTAAATATTTTCAGCATCCTTTTCTTCAATATAAATATATGCTACATTGGTAAATTCCTTGGCTGTGTTTTTATCTTGTTCATATACTAGCTTAAAACAACCGTCGTCATTCTTCAGCACATTATATCAATATACATTTACTATTCTGTCTCCCACAATATCCATGTTCAGGTATTCGTTATGTCTTTTTGGAATGGTTACCACGTCAGGATTACCGTCGCTTATGAATCTTTCTCTTTTGTTTTCATCGTATTGTTTAAAATAATCATATATACCGCAATTATCTACATTGATTTCGCTTGCCGTCACACGGTAAAGACTATTGAAATTTGTCAATATGTCAAAAGGTGAATAAGCCGGCCTCCAGCCTACGTCTAAGACCGCAATGGTATTGTATTTATTGCCGTCGTATTCTCCTTCAAGCATTGATTCAATAAATTCATCCTTTGGATTGCTGCCGAGAGGAAGAGATAGTGTTTCTACCGCATAATCAGGTAAATATTGTTTTATTATATTATTTACAGAGCCTATTTCGATTTGTATTTCATCCGGGTTTAATTCTGCCATTTCATTGTGGCTGTATGTGTGGTTTCCCAAATCATATCCATTGTCTATAAGCCAATTAAGCTTTTTTTCTGCATATTCTTTTCGACCGAATAGATTAGTTCCTAAAAAAAAGCTCGCAGTTACATTAAAATCAGGATATTTATTTTTAAATTCTTCCAAAATTCCTATGGCGCAGTCAGTATCTAACACCATTTCTCCGTTTTCTTCGATTAAATTAAAATTATTCTGCCTTCCATCATCAAAGGTGAGTATTATTGGAGTAAAGCCTGCTTCTGTTTTAATTTCCCCCTTGGCATAATCGTTTAAGCTTATCATGCGATAACCGTTTTGGTACATATATTCCAAATCCTTGCGAAAATTATCGGGAGTTCTCTGCCATACCGATTCTTCCGGACCGATTCCATGATACATCAATATCATAATTTCACCTAACTCATTAGGGTTCAACGACATATCAATAGATGCAATAATATCTTCTTCAGTAAGGTCATGGTTTTCTTCGTTTGTCCCATCCGTATTTGTTTCCTGTTCTGCCGGAAGCTCATCAACCGGAGCCTCAATAACAGGGGGCTCCTCAGGAGCTTCTGCTGTAGGAGCTGCACATCCTGTCAGCAATAATAACGTCATTAAAATAATTGTTTTTTTCATTTACTCTCCTCTTTCTTTATCATTATTCTATATTATTTAAGTATAAATGTCCACATGAAGTATTTTCATATTTTTGTTTATTATTGACTGTATATTTGATATAATGACTGAGGATGTCTAAGTTAGGAGGTAAGATTTGAAAAGCGATAATAAAAATGCACAAGATAAGCTTAAGCTTTTGTATATATTGGACTATATTGAAATGCCTTTGACAAATATTGAAATAACAAATTATATATTGGAATATGGCATGATGGATTATTTCACATTGCAGCTTTTGTTAAGTGACCTTTGCGATGTTAAGTTTACGCTTCTTAAGCCTTATAACGGAAATGAATATTACTCTGTTTCAAAATCAGGCAAGGCAGCCTTGGAAATGTTCAGCGATAAACTTCCCGAATATTTTATAAATGAGGTAGAAAAGAATTTCTCCGGCATAAAAAAACATGTAAAAAAGCAGAGAGAAATATTCGGCCATTATTATAAAAGAAAAGATGATGAATATATTGTATCTCTTCAAGTCACGGAAAACTCCACAACTATTTTTAATATCAGCATAAATGTGACCGATGAAATTACGGCAAAAAATATAATTAAAAAATGGGAAACCTCTCCTGAGAAAATATTCGGGCAAATTATTAATGCATTAACAAATTAACGGATAACTTTTATTAAAAAAGGTGTAAACATAAGTTTTAAGGAGCTTAAGTTGTGCCCTTTTTTTTCTATTATGTCAATTTGCTGCTTCTTTGAATTTGTAATATAAATATTTTTGCTGCCGCAGGAAATGGATTCCGGATATCCTCCCAAATATATTTTTTTATTAATATTTCTTGATATGGCATCTGCAATATAAAGACTTTTATCGACTATATTTAATATGTAAAGCAGATTATTTTCATAATCCAACAAGAAATCAGAAGCAAGCCCATTTATGTTGATTGTATTTTCAATGGTTTTGTCTGTTAAATTAATAAAATTTATTTTTGTTTGAACATTTCCGTTGACGTAATATGTCATAACTATTATTGTGTCCTTTAACACAAATATATGCATAGGCTTCCCATCTGTTTTGAATCGTCTTTTCATTCCTTTGTCAATACTGTATTCCGCCACTTCATTTTCTTCATAGCAGGTTGTGTAAAGTGAGTTGTTTTTTTCTGAATATATTACATCGTGTGATTTTATACCTGCAGGTATAGAGCCTGTCAATATGAAGGAATCCAGCTCAATGATTGAAATATTATCAGATTCAAAATTTGCAACATATATATTTTCTTTGTCCAAACACATATGACGTGGGTCTCTTCCAACGTTTGTTTCAAAAAATTCATTTTTGCTGTCAAATTTATATATTTTGTTATTGAAGGAATCTGCCATGTATACTGCATTTTCAAAAACTTCAATACTGTGAATGGCAAAGCTGTCACTTGCTCCTAAATGTAAAGCCTTCTTAAAAGAGTAATTATCCCCTAATAGTTCCATTATATACAAAAATAATCTTCCCTGACTTATGCCGGTTGTGACGATTTTTTCATCATACACTGCAATCACCTCCATATAGTTTATGAATCATAACAAAAGAAGTGAGTATTTTTGAAAAATTCATTAAATTTTCTGATAATTAAAAAAAACAGCAGTTTTACTGCTGCTTAGACTATTGACTCTCCATGTATGTCATCCGCGGCATCTTCAAACTGTGCCTCCTTAGAATGACATAAATTTTAATTATTAGTTACGACTTATACTGCAGGGATACACACACTTGTTCCTACAATTAGAAAGTTTGCCGGTCTCAAATGAGGATTTGCAATAAGTAATTCTGAAGGTGTAATATTATTAGCTATTGCCACCGTTGAAAGACTGTCTCCTGCTTGAATTACATATTCTGTAGTTGTTTCTGCAGGGCACTGCATAAATGCTTCCGGCGGTATGCACAGGTCAGTTCCGGGCACAATAATATTAGGATTGAAATTTACATTTGCATCTCTTAATTCATTTATGCTTAAATTGTAAGATATGAGTATATCACTTAATCTTGTTCCTTCTTGTATAGTCACTAAAGTACCGAAAGGGCACCCTGCAGGAACATTAGGTATGCATATTTCCTGACCTACCTTCAAGTCATAGGGATTTGCTTCCGGATTGGCTTCTAATAGCAAATTCAAAGGAATACCATATCTTTGCGCAATATTATAAAAACTATCTCCTTCTCTTATTGCATAATAGGCACCGTTAATACACGGTGGTCTTTCAGGAACCCTTGGAACACATATGGTCATTCCTTCCGTTAATGACCTTAATCTTAATGTAGGATTTAATTCAATCAGCCCCACTAAATTCGTTCCAAATCTTGCTGCGATGGAATTCAATGTATCTCCCGGCCGCACTTCGTATGGCATTGAATATATATTAGGGCATAATTGCTGATTTTGTCTATAAATCACTATAATCACCTCATATTATAATTTGTTAGTTTATAATATTCATGAGATAGTGAATGTTTCCATAATATACTTCTTTACTTTATTTCAAACTTTTTTCTTTCTTCAACGGCTAATTTGTCACACCTCTCATTGTAGCTATGACCCTTGTGCCCGGGTACATGAACAAATTTTACCTTGTGTACCTCTGAAGCTTTTAAAAGTCTTTGCCATAATTCCTTGTTTAAAACTGCTTTACCGTCAGATTTTTTCCAGCCCTTTTTCTGCCAGGAATCAATCCATCCTTTATTGAAGGAATCCGTAACATATTTTGAATCAGTTA
The DNA here is from genome assembly GCA_003487955.1 of Clostridiales bacterium. Taxonomy (GTDB): domain Bacteria; phylum Bacillota; class Clostridia; order Tissierellales; family Sedimentibacteraceae; genus Sedimentibacter. Next base: position 19,145 of record DNNJ01000028.1, read on the forward strand.
CAATTGTAACATTGCAGGGCTCCTTTAATGCCTCAAGACCTGTAATAACTCCCATAAGCTCCATTTGGTTGTTAGTTGTATTTTCTTCACCGCCTGAAAGCTCAACTTCATGTCCCTTGTATTCCAATATTACCCCATATCCTCCAGGGCCCGGATTCTTGCTGCAGGCTCCATCCGAATATATGTTGACTTTTTTCATTTATTACCCCTTGTTTTTAATAAACATTACTCTTAGTATTCCATAATGCTCTTGTAGTTCATTAAGTTTATCCTCATTGAACTCACCAATTACGTCTATTATATTGCAAGCATAGTCACCTTTTGATTTATTGACCATCCCTATGATGTTGACATTGTAAGATGCAAGTGCAGTTGTCATTTTACCTATCATATTGGGAATATTCTTATTCAATACAACAATCCTGTCTGTTCCCGGATATCTGTCCATGGAGCAGTCGGGAAAATTAACGGAATTTGTAATGTTGCCATTTTCCAAATATTCGGTAAGTTGTGTAGCAGCCATTTCTGCACAGTTTTCCTCGGCTTCAATTGTAGAGGCTCCTAAATGGGGAATGCATAATGTATTTTTTGCTCTTAAAAGCTTTTCATTGGGCAGGTCAGAAACGTGATAACCTACCTTGCCATTTTCCAAAGCTTCTATTAAATCATCCTCGTTGATTACTCCATGGCGGGCAAAATTCAAAATTACTACACCGTCCTTCATCAATTTAATATTATCTTTATTTATTCTATTTTTTGTTTCATTATTATAAGGAACATGAATGGTAATATAATCGCTTCTTTTATAAAGATCATTAATATCAACCGTATATTGAACATCCCAAGATAATGCCAATGCGTTTTTTATAGAAATATAGGGGTCATGTCCGATAACTTCCATTCCTAATTTCACACCGAGGTTTGCAACAAGATGTCCCACATCCCCAAGTCCAATAACACCTAAAGTTTTTCCTTTAAGCTCCCTGCCCACAAATTGCGACTTACCCTTTTCCACAGTTTCAACAACGTTGCTTTCTAATTTCTTAGTCCAATCAATACCGTCTATAGCCCTTCTTGAGCTCATTAAAAGCCCTAAAAATGTCAGTTCGCAAACTGCATTGGCATTCGCTCCGGGTGCATTAAATACAACAATACCCTCTTCTGAGCATCTATCAACAGGTATATTGTTCACTCCTGCTCCTGCCCGGGCTATTGCCTTTAGCGGCTTAGAAAATTTCATGTCATTAATATCCAAGCTTCTAATTATTATTCCGTCAGCTTCTGATGTAACTTCCTTTATTAAGCTGTATTTATCCTCGGGAAACAAATTCTTTGTTACCTGAGGTATATTACAAAATAGTGCTATTTTGTACATTTTGTCCACGTCCTCCTAAAGTATATTAAAGATTAGTATACAACCTAAATAACAGAAAATCAAGAGATAAAAAAATGCGACCTCCTTGGCCGCACTTTTGATAAGTACTATCTGCAGAATCCTCTACCGAAGAAGCTGTTTCCTCCTAACAGGAAAAATATAATCCCCAATATAATCAGCCATTCAATCCAATTATTAGAGCTGTCATCGCAGCATCTATAATTTGCAGCTCTTACTTCATCTGACATATAATTCACCTCTCTTAATTTATAATTCAATATATGTCAGATAGAAAAATATGTGATACCCAAGATTTTTTTATTATAAAATTTCTATTGTTGAACATACCTTCTCAATTAATTCTTCAACATTTAATTTACTTTCAGACCTTTTTATATTCTCAAGCTTAGGATTTATTAAAGGATGCTGTGGAGCAAAAACTGAGCAACAATCATCATATGGTAAAATTGAAGTTTCATAGGTGCCTATTTCTCTTGCAATTTCTATTATTTCGGATTTGTCCAATCCCACCAAGGGTTTAAGAATAGGCATATTAATTGCATTTTCAATAACAGCCATTGACTTCATGGTTTGGCTTGCAACCTGGCCTAAACTTTCTCCCGTAATAAGCATATCCATTTTATTTTCTAAAGCAATTTTTTCTGCAATGCGCATCATAAACCGCCTTGCCAATATGGTAGTTTCTTCTTCCCTGCAAAATTCTCTTATCGCTTTGTGGATTTCAAGCATATTAATGTTGTATAATTTTATTTTCCCGCAATACTCTTCAAGCTTTTGTTTTAACTTCACTACCTTTTCATTTGCTCTCTCAGACGTAAAAGGATATGTATGAAAATAAAGCGCATTTATTTCAACACCTCTTTTTGCAATCATATATCCTGCGACGGGACTGTCAATTCCACCTGACAATAAAAGCAGTGCCTTTCCGTTTGAACCTACGGGAAGGCCTCCCAATGTTTTTATTTTTTCAGAAGATATGTAGCAGCATTTTTTTATATCAATAAAAACTTCCACATCAGGTGCATGTACATCAACTTTTACCGAGCTGAAATTCTCCAAAATTTTGCTTCCTACTAAAGCACTGAAATCCATTGAGCTAAAAGGAAATCCCTTGTCAGTTCTCTTGGTCCTGATTTTAAACGTTTTAATATCCTGTTTATTTATAAGATATCTAAACAGTTCAATTGTTTTTTCAATAATTATATCGGGGGCTTTTGTTGTTTTAATTGATGGGCTTATATTTGATATGCCGAAAATTTTTCTTGCCTTTCCGACTATTTCACCCATATCTGCTTCATTTTTTGTTTCAACATATACCTTGCCTGAATCTTTGTATACGGAAACATCGTTAAATTCTTTAAGGGCATATTTTATCTGCTCAATTAACTTATGCTCGAATGAACCTCTGTTTTTTCCTTTTAAAAATAATTCTCCAAAACTTACTGCAGCTATATTGTACATATTATCCCCTCTTTGTTATGCTTCTTATATCTTTAACTGATTGTTTAATATTTTCAATAACATATTCTACTTCTTCAAGATTGTTGAAATGACCCAAACTAATGCGTATGGTTCCTTCCCGGTATTCCTTGCCAAGATTTATTGCATCTAATATCCTGTTATCTCTTGATTTTGAAGAGCATGCAGAGCCGGTGGAAACGTAAATATCCTTGTCTTCCAAATAGTGAACCAATACTTCCCCGGGCACATTTTTAAAGGAAACGTTAATAATATGAGGAGCCCCATCTGCCGGACTGTTTATTTTAATATCTTCAATTTCTTCTTCTAACTTTTTTACATAAGTATCTTTTAAGCTGTAGAGTTTATTTGTTTCTTCATTAAAGCTATCATACACTAACTCACAAGCTTTGCCAAAGCCTATAATTCCTGTTGTGTTCTCTGTTCCTGAGCGTATTCCACTCTCTTGACCGCCTCCGTAGATTAATGGAGCTATCTTTAAACCTGAGCGTATATACAATCCCCCAACGCCCTTAGGTCCATGAATTTTATGGCTGCTGAATGTCAATGTATCAACCGGAACTTTATGTACATCAATTTTAATTTTCCCATAGGATTGAACCGCATCTACATGCAGTCTTGCATTTTCATTTTTTCTTTTTATGGTTGATGCAATTTCATTCAGCTGCTGTACTGTGCCTATCTCATTATTAACATGAATTATTGATACAAGAAGAGTGTTTTCATCTACCATATCATAGAGCTCTTGAGTGTTTATTCTTCCGTTTTCATCCGTATCAAGATACTTAACTTGGCATTTATCTTCAATATGTTTAAAAACATTGTATACTGAAGGATGCTCAATTTTAGTGGTGATAACACTGTTGTGTTTATTTAAGTTTGTCAGATGTCCGAAAATTGCAATATTGTTGCTTTCTGTTCCTCCTCCGGTAAAATATGTCTCCTCCGGTTTTGCACCTATTAATTTAGCTGAAGTCTTTCTTGCTTCATCAATTTTCTTTTCAACCACAAGTCCCATTCTATGCAGTGACGAAGGATTTCCGTAAAAATTTTCGTTTGCATCAATTATTTCTTTCAATACTTCATCTCTTACTTTTGTTGTTGCACTGTTATCCAAATATACTTGCATATTTACCTCTCTGTTTATTTTACCGGTTACAGTTCACACTGAATTAATTCGTCATCTGCCGTAGCGAAGGATTTCGAAACATTAACCGGGATTATTCGTCAAACCGCGAAATTTGTAAAAAAAGCTTGCATAACGGTTTTATGTTTGCTATAATTATTATTGGTTATCCCCCCCGATAACCAAATATATTCCCAATACCCCTTTTATGCATATTAATGCTTCACAACAATGGCCACCAGGCCATTTTTGTGTATGCCCTAACCCCATTTTTCAGAATGGTTTTCTCTGAAAAATGGCGGTAGGTCAACCGCACAGAATGCCACTATTCGATCTCTTTCCTGATTTCCTCCAAATACAGCCCCGACACCTTCTTCACAACTTCATTTTCTGAAGAATTAAATACCATTTGGTCTATGGTTTTTATTGGCAGCACATCATTTGATGTCCCTGTTAAAAATACGCCGTCGAAACTTTCAATCTCATCTTGTCCAATTATTCTTTTATCAACCATTATTGAATTTTCTTCGCATACACTTATAACCTTGTTTCTTGTAACGCCTAAAAGAACTGAAGAATCCGGTGATGTTATCAGCTTATTGCCTTTAACAAAGAAAATGTTTGATTTGCTTCCTTCACTGACAGTGTTATCGTGATTTATTAATATTGCTTCGAAAGCATTTTTTTCTTTAATAATTCTTGTCACATTATCCTTAAGATCTTTTTGAAAGGATTTAACATTCGGATTTTCTCTTTCCATTTTCACCGTGATGGTATGTACACCTTCATTGAATTCTTCCTTGGAAGGATAGTAGCTTTCAATAAAGTAGAATAATGTAAAAGGTTTATTATCATAATAATAAGAAACTCTAATGTTTAAGTTTTTGTAGGAATTTTCTTTTATCAGCAATTCTGCGGAATTTTTGAACTCTTCATAATTTAGGCTTCCTTTTATTCCACTTAAGTGTATGCTTTCATTCATACGTTGGAAATGTTCCTTTAAAAAAATCGTCCTTCCTTCAATAACCCTTATTACCTCATAAATTTTAGCCTCGTTTATAAGCGGCTCTATTTCGTCCTTTGTAACAATTTGATTGTTCATTACATTTTTATCGGATACTATATTCATTTTTTACCTCCTTACCTTTCCAACCGATTTTTTATATCTTCTGCTGAGTTTATTTTCTTAAAATGTTTCCAGTGGTCCGGAAATAATTTTAAATATGTATATTGACAAAACCTTGAGTCAATCAACAGAACTGCTCCCTTGTCTTCTTCCGTTCGAATTACCCTGCCAGCAGACTGTAGGATTTTGTTGAAACCGGGATATTTGTACGCAAAATCATATCCGGATTTCATTTTTTCATCAAAGAATGCTTTTATTATATTTCTTTCAAAAGAAATCTGCGGTATTCCAGTACCTATTATAACTGCACCTATTAATTTTTCAAGGGGTAAATCAATTCCTTCAGAAAAAATACCACCTACAACAGTGAAAAGCACCACATTCCGTTCATTTTCAAATCTGTTTATTATATCCTTCTGCTCTTCTTCATTTATTCCCTGAATTTGAACTGTTATGCAGGAGGTATCATACAATGATTCATATGTTGAATAAACCTTGTTCATAAAATAATAAGATGGAAAAAATATCATATAATTTCCTTTTCTCCCTGTTATCAAAGCATTTATATATTCACATACTTTTTCAATATTTGAATCCCTCTTTGTGTATTTCATTGATATATCGGAAGTTATCATTAAGTTCAAATTCTCTATATCAAAGGGGGAGCTTAGTTTTAATATATAATCATCTTCCGCTCCCCCTAACATATATCTGAAATATTTTAAGGGAGTTAATGTTGCCGAGAAGAAAATTGATGACTGTGCATTTCTTTCAATTTCCTTCAACAACCGGGAAGGGTCAATCAAGAATAATTTCACTATTGTTTTGCTGTTTACTGAATCAGCATAATAACAAAAATTATCATCTGCAATTTCTGATATTTTTATAAAAAATGTACTTTGAAAATATATATCCGTAAGTTCATCCGGAACTTTTTCATTTTTTCTATCGTTGAAATACTTCTCAGCTTTTGCGATAAATCTTCTTAAAGCATTTATCAGTTCTTCCGGAGGTACTTTTAATATTTGTGCTTCTTCGATACTCTTTTTTATATCTAAGAAATTTTTATTTATATTAAATAATTCTTTGCTTAAGCTTTTTTCAGATTTCATAATTTTATAGACTTCATAAAATTCCTCCTTGATTATCTCGGGGGAATACATATTACGTGCCCGGTCTTCAAGGTTATGCGCCTCATCTATAAGAAGTATATCCTTGTCCTTATTAAACAGCTCCTCTCTCTGCAGCATTACTCTCGGGTCAAAATAATAATTATAATCGCAGATAACAATATCTGACATATAAGACAAGTCAAGGCTCAGCTCAAAAGGGCACAGCTCATTATTTTTCGCCAATTCTTCAATAAACTCACGGTCATACATGCAGTCATTCTTAATTGTTTCTCTTAATGGGATATTAAGCTTGTCATAATAGCCCTTAGCATAAGGGCAGTATTCCGGCTCGCATTTTGTTTCATCCATGAAGCATATCTTATCCTTGGCGGTAAGAATGGTTGTCCTCAGCTTAAGACCTTTTTCATGCATCATTTTAACAGTGTTGAATGCTATTGTTTTTGTAGATGATTTGGCTGTAAGATAAAATATTTTGGCGTTTTTTTCATACAAGGATTTTATTGCAGGAAATAAAACAGATATTGTCTTTCCCACCCCGGTGGGAGCCTGTGCAAATAATTTTTTTCCTGACCTGATTGACAGGTACACAGCCACGGAAAAATCTCTTTGTCCTTTTCGATAGTCTTCAAAGGGAAAATTTATTTCCTTAATAGTTCTGTTTCTTTCTTTTCGAAGGTTTATAATTGTATCTGCCCAATCTATATACGTATTAAGAAGAGTATAAAAAAATATTTTTAATTCTTCTAATGTAAATGTTTGTTTTATTGTCTTTGTTCCTTTAGTGTCAAGATTATAGTATCTAAGCTGTATATTAAGATTTTCCAAATTATTCAGCAGTCCGTACATATAACCGTAGCATTTGGCCTGTGCCATATGTGCAGTGTTGTATTCCTCATTAATCAATCTTAGCTCTGTATATGTTGATTTTATTTCATCAATTGTTATTTCATCGTCTTCAATTAAAATTCCGTCAGCCCTGCCTTCAACTATAAACATAATATCATTAAGTATGAATTCGTCTTTCAGATAGAATTCCCTATGATAATTTTCTCCCATTTGGTTCTGAAGAATTTTATGAGCTTTAATTCCTTCCATTGCTCTGTCTACGCTTAAATTTTTAACATTAATATCTCCGCTTTTATAAATGAATTCAACCAATTCTCTTACAGAAAGCTTTATGTTGTCCATGGTAACTCCTAAACTAATTTGTAAAATTAAAAATAAACACCGTAGTGTTTATTATAGCAAATTTCATATTATATTTAAATGATTATTTTAAATATTGCACACAAGTAACCGTATTTCCATCAACATTTAATTTGTCAGATAGTCCCTCCACCAACATTAAGCCTCTTCCACATTCCAAATAATCATATTCTCCGCAATTTTTGCGTTCAAAGCAAACACCTGAGCCTTCGTCCGAAACCTCAATGATAATTCGCGATTTGTTAATGTATACCTTCATATTTATCTTCTTATTTAAGTCTCCACAATTACCGTGGATGACACTATTTATCATCAGTTCATTAAGAATAAGTTTTGTATTAAAAAAAGCATCCGGCTCAATAAGCCCCTCAATATTTCGAAGAATCTCTTCGATTAGCTTCTTACCGCATTTTATGTCGCTATTAACTTTTCTTTCAACTGCATAATGCATATTAATTCCTCCCTGTTGTAATATACCCTGTTTCTATGAGTCTAAACAGTGATTATATTAAAATTCTAAGGTAGAAACTATTGATATATAAGGATTTGGCTAATTTTGCATATTTAAAATGCTTTCAAACAATACCCATATTTCTTCTACTCCAAATTTGGATGTTGCTGAAAAAGGAAATATTAAATTATCATCCTTTATTTGCATGGTTTTCTTTATATCATTTAAGCTTTTCATCTGCTGAGACCTTGACAGCTTATCTGCTTTTGTGGCAATAATATAACCTGTAAATCCAAAACTTTTTATCCATTCATACATTTGCAGGTCATTTTTGCCGGGCTCATGTCTTATATCTACCAAAAGAATTACTTCTTTAAGCTGCTGCCTGCCATGTAAATATGAATTAATCATGTCTGCCCATTTTGACTTTTCAGCCTTTGATACTTTTGCATATCCATATCCCGGAAGGTCCACAAAATTAAATTCATCGTTTATATTGTAAAAATTCAAGGTTTGTGTTTTCCCGGGCTGTGAGCTGGTTCTTGCAAGGCTTCTCCTGTTTAACAAGGCATTTATCATAGAAGACTTGCCGACATTTGATTTGCCTGCAAATGCTATTTCAGGAACTATTGTATTTGGATACTGCTCATTTTTTACTGCTGAAATCAATATCTCAGATTTTTTGATAATCATATGTAGTCC
>DNNJ01000028.1:28008-38296 GCA_003487955.1 Clostridiales bacterium
ACATCATCTATTTTGTCTGCATATACAATTTCCATCGAACGAATTATTTTTGGGTCTATTTTTGAAACATCCGCCTTATTTTTTGAACAAAGCACAACCTTTTTAATACCTGCTCTCTTAGCAGCTAAAAGTTTTTCCTTAAGTCCGCCTATTGGAAGAACCCTTCCTGTAATTGTAATTTCTCCTGTCATTGCCACATCCTTTCTTACAGGCTTTTTGGTCAAAGCTGATATTATTGCTGTAGCCATGGTTATTCCTGCAGAAGGTCCATCCTTTGGAATTGCACCTTCAGGCACATGCACATGAATGTCGGTTTCTTTAAATATTTGATAGTCAATATTGAAATTTACCGCATTAGCTTTTATATAGCTTAATGCAGCCATTGCCGATTCTTTCATTACATCGCCTAATTGTCCGGTAAGCTGAAGTTTTCCGTCACCCTTCATGGTATTTACTTCAACAAACAGTGTTTCTCCTCCAACATTAGTCCAAGCAAGTCCTGTTACAACTCCAACCTGGTCTTCTTCATAAGCAACTTCATAATCATACTTGGGAATTCCTAAGTATTTTTTAATGTTTAAATTATTTATGGAAACGGACTTTTTGTTTTTTTCTACAATTTGGACAGCAGCTTTTCTTATTAATTTACCTATATTTCTTTCGAGGTTTCTAACTCCTGATTCTCTTGTGTATCTTTCGATTATTTCATTTATTGCATTTGTGGAAATATTCACTTGATTTTCCTTAAGCCCGTGTTCAGATAATTGTTTTTTAATTAAATATTTTTCTGCAATATTTCTTTTTTCCACATCAGTGTATCCCGATATTTCAATAACTTCCATTCTGTCTAAAAGAGGTCCTGGAATGGTTGCTGTGGTATTTGCAGTTGTAATAAACATTACATTTTGTAAACTGAAAGGTGCCTCAATATAGTGGTCGGTAAAAGTATTATTTTGTTCGGGATCCAATGCCTCCAATAATGCTGAAGCCGGGTCTCCTTTAAAATCACTGTTAAGCTTATCTATTTCATCCAATAAAAACACAGGATTGTTTACTTTGACTTTTGCAATTGAAGATATTATTCTTCCTGGAATTGCACCTATATATGTTCTTCTGTGACCTCTGATTTCTGCTTCATCTCTTACTCCTCCCAATGAAATACGCACATACTTTCTGTCCATGGCACGTGCAATGGACTTTGCAACTGATGTTTTTCCTACTCCGGGAGGTCCCACAAAACACAGTATTGGTCCCTTCATATCCTTTTTAATATGTTTTACTGCTAAATATTCCAATATTCTTTCTTTAACTTCTTCCAATCCGTAATGGTCTTCGGCAAGAATTGCTCTTGCTTTTCCCAAGTCCGTATTGTCCTTTGTCTTCTTATTCCAAGGCAGCTCCAAAAGCCAATCAACATAGGTCCTTATAACTCCTGCATCCGGTGATGATGAAGAAATTTTTAAAAGCCTGTTGATTTCTTTTTCTGCTTTTTCTTTTACCTCTTTTGGCATATGAGCTTTTGAAATTTTTTGAAGATATTCTTCAACTTCATAATCAGTGCCTTCATCTTCCCCTAATTCTTTTTGAATTGCTCTCATCTGCTCTTTTAAATAATAGTCTTTTTGGAACTCGCTGACTTGTTTTTTCACAAGCTCGCTTATTTCATTTTCTATCTGCAGCACTTTAATTTCTTTAGCTAACAGTTTATTGATTGACTCAAGCCTCTTATAGGGGTCAAATATTTCTAAAAGAGCCTGTTTTTGATTTGTTTTTAAATAAATATATGAAGCAACCACATCTGCAAGCTTGTCGGGATTCTTTATTTCTTTAAGTGATATTACCGCATCAGGTGCAATTTTCGCATAAATTAAAGCATATTCTTCAAAATTGTTTAGTGTGAGGCGTACCATTGCCTCTAATTTATCATCCATAGGCAGACTGTCGTCATAAATATATTCATCCAAAGCAACTTCAAAATACGGGTCATCTTGAGATATAGATGCAATTTTAGCCCTGTTAATACCTTCAACCAAGACCCTGATATTGTCTCCGGGCATTTTAATCATTTGCTTTATTTTACAAATAACGCCCACTTCATAAAAATCGTCTTCCTTTGGCGACTCTAAATCCGCAACCTTTTGTACAGTCAAAAAAATATCGGAATCTTCAAGCATTGCTTCTTCCAATGCATTAATTGATTTTTCCCTTCCGATATCAAAATGTATTACAGTATTGGGAAAAATCCCAATACCTCTTATTGGAATCAAAGGAAGGTTTCTTCTCTCTGTATTGTAATTATTAATCATATTTTCTCCTTATGAAAACTGCCTGCTAAGGCAGGCAGTCTATGAAGCATTCTCCTTCTTATCAGAAACAGGCTTCTTTGTTAATACTAATTTTGGCTCGCTGTTATTTGTAATTGTATCTTTAGTAATAACACATTTTTTGATATCACTTCTTGATGGAATTTCATACATTACTTCAGTCATTGTACTTTCAAGAATTCCTCTTAATCCTCTTGCACCGGTATTTATTTCAAGTGCCTTCTTTGCTATTTCTTCAAGAGCTTCCTTCTCGATTTCCAACTCTACATTATCCATTTTAAATAATTCTTTATATTGTTTCAATAAAGCATTCTTTGGCTCTGTCAAAATTGATATTAAAGCATTTTTATCCAGTTTTTCCAAAGCGACAACTACAGGTATTCTTCCTACAAATTCGGGAATCATTCCGTATTTCAATAAATCCTGGGACTGAACCTGTTTTAACAATTTATCCGTATCCATTGAGGAGTTTCCTGTAAGGTCTGCTCCGAATCCAATGCTTTTTTTGCCCACTCTTTTTTGAATAATTTTCTCTATGCCGTCAAATGCCCCCCCAAGTACAAACAATATATTGGTTGTATCTATTTGAATGAATTCCTGATGAGGATGTTTCCTTCCTCCCTGGGGCGGAACATTGGCAACAGTTCCTTCAAGTATTTTAAGCAGTGCCTGCTGAACTCCTTCGCCGCTTACATCTCTTGTTATTGAAGGGTTTTCTGAACGTCTCGATATTTTATCAATTTCATCAATATATATTATACCCTTTTCAGCTCTTTCTACATCAAAATCTGCTGCCTGCAATAATTTAAGCAAAATATTTTCCACATCTTCCCCTACATATCCAGCTTCAGTTAAAGATGTGGCATCAGCTATGGCAAAGGGTACATTTAATAATTTTGCCAATGTTTGTGCCAAATATGTTTTTCCGCTGCCTGTGGGACCCAATAATAGTATATTGCTTTTTTGAATATCTACTCCTTCATCTTTAGATTTGTAGTTTATTCTTTTGTAATGATTGTATACCGCTACAGCCAAAGCTTTTTTGGCATGATCCTGCTGTATTACGTATTCATCCAATTTCTCCTTCATTTCTTTCGGTTTTGGAAGTTCCGTAAAATCATATTCTTCAAACAGATCTATATCTTCATCTACAATGTTATAGCATAGCTCTATACATTCATCACATATATATACATCCGGACCAGCTATAAGTCTTCTTACCTGCTCCTGAGACTTGCCGCAAAACGAGCATTTAATATGTTTTTCATTTACTTTGCCCATTGAAACACTCCTTATTTTCTTTTAGCTATAATATCATCTATTATGCCATAGGTCTTAGCATCCTCCGCAGTCATAAAGTTATCTCTGTCTGTGTCTTGTTGAACCTTAGCTATCGGTTGACCTGTTTTTTCACTGATTATATTATTTAGTGTATCTCTTATCTTGATAATTCTGTCAGCATGTATTTTTATGTCAGAAGCCTGCCCGCTCATTCCTCCAAGCGGCTGATGAATCATTATTTCTGAATTAGGAAGGGCGAATCTCTTTCCTTTTTCACCTGACAACAGCAGGAATGCTCCCATACTTGCCGCCATTCCAACGCATATAGTTGATACATCCGGCTTTATATACTGCATGGTGTCATAAATTGCCATACCTGCAGTAATGGAGCCTCCGGGTGAATTGATATAAAATTGAATATCTTTATCAGGATCCTCCGACTCCAAAAACAACATTTGTGCAACTATTAAACTTGCTGTCACATCATTAACTTCATCACTTAGTATTATAATTCTATCTTTTAAAAGTCTTGAATATATATCGTAAGACCTTTCACCTCTACCGGTTTGTTCAATTACATATGGTACTAATGCCATTTTAATTCCTCCTATTTATTATATTTCCCTATACCTTAATTGTACTTAATTTTCTTAAATTTATCTTAAACTTTATTCTTTGTCTTCCTTCGACTCATTTCTTCCTGCACTTTCAACAACTTCAACTGCTTCAGAAGTTTCTGCAGATTCAACAGTTGCAGGAGCATCAACAAAAACTGCACTTTCCACAAGCATATCAATAACTTTTCTTTTTTGAAGAGTTTCTTCAATGTAGCTTTTGCTTGACTGCATTAAACTATCCTTGAATCCTTCAAGTCTGTCTTCTTCAACATTGTAAGACTCGGCTATTTTATTTACTTCTTCTTTAAATTCTTCATCAGAAACTGTTATTTCTTCTTTTTTAATAATTGCTTCTATAACCAATTCTGCCTTAACATTAAACTCAGCCTGCTCTTTAGCGCCTTCCTTATATTGATTAACAAAATTATTTATCAGCTCATCATATTCCTTGTCATTAAATCCTTGCTGACGGAACTGCTGTTCGTAATTTCTTCCAAGATGCTCAATTTCTCTCTGAATTAAAACTTCAGGAACTTCAAGCTTTGTATCATTAACAATCTTTGTTATAACATTGTTGTCGTTTGAAATTTTAACCTGATCAGAAGCTTTTTTTTCTAATACTTTTTTTGTATCTGCTTTTAATTCTTCCAACGTATCAAATTCACTTACATCCTTAGCAAATTCATCATCCATTTCAGGAAGCTCCTTTGCTTTTATTTCATGAATTTTAACATTGAAAACTGCATCTTTGCCTTTTAAATTTTCAGCATGATACTCTTCCGGAAATGTTACATTTACTTTAACTTCTTCACCTTTTGTCCTGCCTGTCAATTGTTCTTCAAATCCCGGTATAAAAGAATTCGAGCCGATTTCCAGTGTTTGATTTTCAGCTGTACCGCCTTCAAATTGTTCATCACCCACAAAACCTGAATAATCAATAGTTAAAAAGTCCCCAATTTGTACAGGCCTGTCTGCAACTTCAACTATTCTTGCATTTTTCTCCTGTACAGATTTTAATTCTCTTTCAACATCTTCATCGGTTACTTTTATTTCTGTTTTTACAACTTCAACACCTTTATACTCCGGAAGTTCAACTTCCGGCATTACTTCAACTTCAGCTGTAAATACTATATCTTCACCATCTTCGAATTTTTCAATGTTTATTTTAGGACTGTCTATTATGTCTAATTCTAATTCCGTAACAGCTTTCGGGTATGCTTCCTGCACAGCTAAATCCAAGGCATCATCATAAAAAATGCTCTTTCCATATTTTTTTTCGATAATATGTCTTGGAGCTTTTCCCTTTCTGAATCCTTGAACGTTTATATTATTCTTTACCTTTAAATATGCTTTATTCACAGCCTTCTCAAATTCATCTTGTGAAACAGTAATTTCTAATGTAACTATATTTTTTCCCTTTTTTAATAATTTTGAACTCATTTAGTCCTCCGTTTTCCTTAAGTTTCTATGTATCAGTCAATGTTGACATTGGTGTTTCATGAATTAACCATTATATTATATCATAAAACATCTTTAAAGCAACTATTAATTTTGGGGACATTCCTCTACCAGCAGAGGCTTTCCCTATGTTAGAGGTGTGTCCTCACTATTCGGGGACATTCCTTCAATGCTCACCCGCAAAGACTATCCCTTCATTGAAGGTGTGTCCCCCTTCCTCTAAACTCGTACAGACTGCATCTTACTACTAAATTATCGCTGTTTAAAAAAATTTGTGTTTTATTTTTTACAAATTTCATTCCGGCTTTTTTCATAACTTTACCGGATGCTTCATTTCTTATATCATGAATAGCACATACCTTTTCAAATCCGGCTTCTTGAGTTAAATAATGCAGTACGCTGACAAGTACTTCCGTAGCAATTCCTTGATTCCATAGTTTTTTTGCTATAGTATAACCTATTTCACAATACTTTTTCCATTTTTTTATGTTTGATACGGTAATTGAGCCGATTACTTCTTCTGTATCCTTGTCCACAACAGCCCAGTGCAAATAATCATTTCTTTTATAAAAACTCATCCATTCAGATAGATACTCCTTTGTTTCATCTATAGAAGTATGAACTCTCCAGGCATTATATTTAGCTGAATCCTTATCACTCAGCCAATTAGAATATATGTCATGTGCATCAGACATTTTAAATTTCCTAAGCACAAATCTTTTAGTTTCCATCTGCACAGTTCCCGAAAGCATTAATTTTCCCAAGATGACCTCCGTAAAGTATACTACTGCTAGTATACCTTTTACTTATAAAATTGCATAGCTTTAATTTTTATTTGTATTGAATTTTATAACTCCGCCTGCAGCCGACAAGATTTTTTCAGGAATGATGGAAGAATACAGGCAAAGAATCACCGGTAATTCTTATGGAATCCAAATAAATAACAAAAAAATTCAAGAACCTCCCAATCGGAGAGGGATGGTTCTTTTTTATTTATTACATTTTTTTAAGTACTTCTCTGTTGTCTTCTATTATGTTATTTATTTCTTTAATTTTGTCCTGCAGCTTGGACAATATTTCATCACTGTAATTATATGCTCCTGCTTTCATTTCGTTTGCTGTTCTTTCGGCTTCTTGAATTAATTCATTAGCATAATTTTTAGCTTGCCTTGTTATTTCGCTTTCTTCAATTAAATGTTTTTGTTGTTCTTTTACTTTAATGATAAGTTCATCTGCCTCGCTCTGAGCTTCATTTAGTATACGCTGCCTCTCTTTTGCAACCCACGAAGCTCTGTTTATTTCATCAGGCAGTTTTAATCTGATTTCATTTATTACTTCCAATACTTCTTCTTTGTCAATCATAACCTTATTTGATAAGGGAAACTTAGAAGCATCTTCTATAATATCCTCTATCCTTTCCAGCAAGTTCAAAATATCCATTTTTATTTCCTCCCAAGTAATCTATATATATTTTGCGCAACATTTTCAGGAACTAAATCTTCAAAAGGTCCTCCATGTTCTGCCACATCCTTTACCATGCTTGAGCTTAAAAAGGAGTATTGCGGTGAAGCAACCAAAAATATAGTTTCTAATTCCTTATTTAAATGTTTATTTATACTTGATATTGACAGTTCATATTCATAGTCTGATACAGCTCTCAGTCCTCTTACTATAATACTGATACCGTTCCTGTCACAATAATCTACAACCAAGCCTCCCGTAAAATCCACCTCTACGTTTTCCAGCTCTTTAGTTGCACCTCGTACCATTTCACATCTTTCTTCTATGGAAAACCAATATTTTTTTTCCTTGTTATTAAATACCGTTACTACTACTGTTTCAAACATTTTTGATATTCTTCTGATAATATCAAGATGTCCAACTGTTATCGGGTCAAAACTCCCGGTGTATAATACTTTCATTATTCCTCCAAATGTCTGATTATGCTTATTTTAGTTCTTCCATATATTTTCTCTTTATATTCTAACACATTTACAGCATTGTTATCAATTACTTTTTCAGATTTATCACTTTCAATAATAAGAAGTCCACCGGTTTTTAAAATATCATATTCAATAATTGCGTTTAAGGTTTTACTGCACAAGTTTTTTTCATATGGTGGATCTGCAAAAATATAGTCAAATCTTTCATTATTTTTGGATAAACTTATTATTGCCTTTTCATAATCATTTGATATGATTTTTGCTTTGCCGGTAAAATTGCATAATTCTAAATTCTTCTTAACATAATTTAAACTTTTGCGTGACACGTCAACAAATGTACAATGTTTTGCACCTCTTGCCAAAAATTCTATTCCCATACTTCCGGAGCCTGCAAACAGTTCCAAAACAATTGACTCTTCATCGATTGGTCCTATTATATTAAAAATTGCTTCTTTTATTTTATCACCGGTAGGTCTTACCCTTGCACCCTCAGGCGCATACAGCTTCATGCCTTTATTTGTTCCGGATATTATTCGCATTTTTTTCCTCTTTCTGTATTTATGAGTTAACGCAGTTTCGCTCATGATGACAACTTTGTTGTCAATTAAATACTATGTCATCTTTGAACAAGTTCATAATTTCCAATTTTAAATTATGGTAATCATCTCCGTTTAAAGTTGGATTTTCTTCTATCAGTTTTTTTGATAAAAGCTGAACCTGCTGAACAGTTTCAACATTATTAACTATATTTTGAATTTCAAGTTTTGATAATCCATGCTGTCTTACTCCGAAGAAATCGCCGGGTCCCCTTATTTTTAAATCTTCTTCCGCTATTATAAATCCATTGTTTGTTCTTTTTAAAATATTCATTCTGTCTTTTGATTTTTTACTTTTGCTTTCATTAACCAAAATACAATATGACTGATAATTTCCTCTTCCAACTCTGCCTCTTAACTGATGAAGCTGTGCAAGTCCGAATCTTTCGGCATTTAAAACAAGCATAACGACGGCATTCGGAACATTTACACCAACTTCAACAACAGTTGTGGAAATAAGCACATTTATTCTTCCCTTATAAAATTTATTTATAACTTCTTCTTTTTCACTATTGCTCATTTTGCCGTGCAAAAGACCTAATTTGTATCCTGAAAAATATGAGGACTTCAATTCTTTATATATTTCAACAGCGGAATTCAGTTCTAAGACTTCAGACTCATCCACCAACGGTGCCACAATATATGCCTGCCTGCCGTTGTTAACCTGATTTTTAATAAAATCGTAAGCTTTTGTCTTTTCCTTATCGGTTACAATAGAAGTAATAACCTTTTGTCTTCCGGGAGGCATTTCGTCTATTAATGAAATGTCCAAATCTCCGTATATCATAAGAGCCAAGGTCCTTGGGATAGGTGTCGCCGTCATAATGAGAATATGCGGGGCTTTTCCCTTATTTGACAGCTTCGCTCTTTGTCTTACTCCAAATCGATGCTGCTCATCGGTAACCACCAGCCCGATATTATTAAACTCCACATTATCTTCAATAAGTGCATGTGTTCCAACTATAATATCAATTTCTCCGCTTTTAAGTTTATTAAGAATTTCTTCCTTTTCTTTTAATTTTACAGAGCCTGTTAATATTTCAATATTTACATCAAGCTCAGCCATTTTAATAAATTCTTTTAATGTTTCATAATGCTGCAATGCTAATATTTCGGTTGGTGCCATCATGGATGACTGATATCCCGAGCCGGCTGCCATAAGCATTGCATAAACAGCCACCACAGTCTTCCCTGAGCCGACATCTCCCTGAATAAGTCTGTTCATTGTTTTTTGACTTTTCAAGTCTTCTTTTATTTCCGAAATAACCTTTAGTTGTGCCTTTGTAAGCTTGTACGGTATGGCGCTGAGAAGTTTTTCTGACAGCCCTGCGTTTCTTATTTTTATATCACTTGATTCATTTGACATGTTATTCTTGATATTAAAAAGACCAAGCTGCATTATCAATAATTTTTCAAAGGCAATTGTTCTCTTTGCCAATGAATATTTCCTGTTGTCGCTTGGAAAATGAAGGGCTTTTACAGCAATTTTTTTGGAAGTAAGTCTATATTTTTTTATTATTTCCTCAGGCAGAATGTTTTGAATTTCTTCATAATATTTTTCTAAAGCAGTCTTAACAAGCTTTGTAATTTCATTGTTTGACAATCCGTATGTAAGGCCGTAAACAGGCATGATATTTCCTGCCTTCCAGTCTTTATTCATCTGTTCGATTTCAGGATTTGTTGTTTCAAGTTTTCCGTAAGCGATTTTAACATTGCCAAAAACATAATAGTACTCACCCACAATAAGCTTATCTATTAAAAAGTCCTGATTGAAAAATGTAAGGGTGATAAAACCCGTATCATCCTTACATATTGCTTTAATTATACTCATATTCTTTTTGATTCTTGAATGTTTGGGTTTTTCAAAAATCCTTACTTTTAACAGATATTCCCCCTGGTCGCATATTTCATTTATATTTTTAACTGCTCTTCTGTCTTCATATTTAACGGGAAAATAGTTTAATAGCTCTTCCACGGTAAATATATTTAATTTATGCAATTTTAAAGCTCTTTTTGGTCCTACTCCCTTTAAATATTGAATATCAGCATCTAACATATCAACACCTTTT
>DNNJ01000028.1:38515-39856 GCA_003487955.1 Clostridiales bacterium
TTATTCTACGGACACTATATAGTAATAAAGAGGCTGACCTCCGTAAATTATTTCAATATCGCAGTCTTCTACAACTTCTTCAATCTTTGGTTTAATACTTTCTGCAGTCTTTTCGTCAACACTGTCTCCGTAAAATAAGGTGACTAAAAAACTGTCTTCATCAATCATTTTACTTATTAACTTTACTGTTTCATCCTCCGGATTTTCTCCGTGATTTGTAATATTACCGTCATAAATTGCAATAATTTGATCTTTTTTGATTTCTAAATCATTAAATACAGTATCTCTTACCGCATAAGTTACAAGCCCTGTTTTTACTTCATTTACTGCCTGTGTCATTGCTTCGATATTTTCGTCTATATTACTTTCTTCCTTAAATGCAATAAGAGCTGTTATGCCTTGGGGTATAGTCTTGCTTGGAACCACGTAAATATTTTTATCAGAAATTTTCTTTGCCTGGTTTGCAGCTAAAATTATATTGGTATTATTAGGCAATATTATTATGTGCTCTGCATTTATATTGTTTGCCGCTTCCAATATATCTTCCGTACTTGGATTCATGGTCTGCCCTCCGGACAAAAACACATCCACATTCAAATCAGTAAATACTTTTTCTATTCCCTTACCCATGCCTATGGAAACAAAACCGTATTTCTTTTTTTTCTGATTATTTTTGTGGTTTTCCTTCAGTCTTTCCCTGAATTGTTCTTTCATATTGTCTATTTTTATGTTTGTAAGCTCACCGTATTTAACCGCCATAGCCAATATTTGACCCGGGTTGTTGGTGTGTATGTGAATTTTTATAATATTTTCATTCCCGGCACAAACTATAGAATCACCCTTGTCATGAATCCTGCTTAAAAATTCTTCTGACGTTTTTATGGGATTTTTTATTATAAATTCTGTGCAGTATGTAAATATTATTTCATCTTCGCTTGTGAATTCATCTAATTCAACTTCTGTATCAATCACGACCTGCTCTGTTATCTCCTGTTTTATTTCTACTCCTTTTAATGCTGCAAGACCGCCTTCCAAAAGATATATTAATCCTTTTCCGCCTGCATCCACAACATCTGCTTGTTTTAAAACATTCAGCATTTCAGGAGTGCGATTTAAAGTATCTTTTGCCTGCTGAATAAGACTTTCTAAAAATACTACAACATCTTCATATTCTGTATATTCTGCCATTGCTTTTTCTGCTGTTTCTCTTGCAACTGTAAGCATTGTTCCTTCAACAGGTCTCATTACTGCTTTATAAGCAGTATCTGAGGCTGATTTTAAGGATTCTGCTATTATTTTACAATCTATATAATTAGCTCCCTTAAGTCCTTTTGACATTCC
>DNNJ01000028.1:40169-55752 GCA_003487955.1 Clostridiales bacterium
CTGCACAGTAAGATTCATATTTGTACCCGTATCACCGTCGGGAACAGGAAATACATTTAGTGAATCCACAATTGTTTTATTGTTTTCAAGGTTAATGGCAGCTCCCAAAAGCATCTTTTTGAATTTGACATTATCTATGTACTTCATTAACATTTTAGCCTCCTGATTACTTTTGCACCCTTATACCTTGCACAAAAATATTTACATTTTCAACGCTTACTCCTGAAAAAGTTTCAACGCTGTATTTAATTCGAGAAATTACATTTTCTGCAACGACAGATATTTTAACTCCATATTGCAATACTATATATAAATCTATATTGATTTTATCTTCTTCAGTTGATGTAACTTTTATCCCTTTGGTTATCTGGTCTCTTTTCAGCAGTTCAAAAAAACCCTGAGTTGCATTTCGAGAAGCCATGCCCACAACACCGTAACACTCCATTGCAGCTAAACCTGCAATTGCAGCTAAGGCCTGGTCGTCAATAGCTATACTTCCATTTTCATTAATTATCTTAACTGACATTATTACCTCCTACTTTTATTCATTATTTAATATATTATAACCCTTTTGTCATGAATTTACAATTATAATATGAATAATCGATTTTCCCTATTTGGGGACATTCCTCAGTCTTAAACTCCGAAATGGGGTTAGGGATCTGTAGTCTCCGACAATTATTATACTTGTTAAAATTAAATATTGCAATATTTAATTATTAATGTTAAAATGATGAAGTTCAAATAATAAGACTATGTATTATGTTATATATAAATGGGAGGTGGAATTATGGCAAAGTATTGTGAAGTATGCGGAAAAGGAACTATATCAGGACACAGCATAACGCATTCCGATAGAAAAATAAAAAGAACATGGAAACCAAACGTAAAAACAATCACGGTTATGGAAGACGGAAAAACTTCAAGAAAAACAGTTTGTACAAGATGTATTAGAGCAGGAAAAATACAACGTGCTATTTAAGCACATTAGTATTATTAAAATAGTGGCTAAAGCCATTATTTTTTTGTGTCCCTCTTCCTTTACCTTCCTTACAACAACCTAAATAATGTACTTCCCAATATTATCAATAATATTCCCAAAATAAACAACCATACTTTAACAGGCAGCATTTGAACTATTATGATTGCTCCTATAATAGCAATCATAAGACCTAATATTTCAGTGAATTTAAAAAATGATGGTTTGTTAACAGGATTGCATTTCTTTTTATGCTTAAAGTAATTCATAGTATCCCCCTTAAGAACCAAGATAGAACTTGCACTATTAATATATTCTATTCAAGCAGAAAAAAAAGATACAAAGAAATTTTCTTTGTATCTATCTTGTCACCATTCATAGTATCCTAAGGAAAAATGATAAAAATGCGAGCGAACATTTGCAGGACACGACTATAAGAGGTGGGTCACACCTCTGTTGTAGGGCGCAGTCTCATTCACCAATGTTTCTGCCCCCGTTGGTCGCAAACATTGGGAATTCGTTGCGAATAACCT
The DNA here is from genome assembly GCA_003487955.1 of Clostridiales bacterium. Classification (GTDB taxonomy): domain Bacteria; phylum Bacillota; class Clostridia; order Tissierellales; family Sedimentibacteraceae; genus Sedimentibacter. Next base: position 41,682 of record DNNJ01000028.1, read on the forward strand.
ACCGCTATTTTTCTCTCCCTCCGGTCAGAAAAATAGGGTTAGGGCATCTTAGAACTCTGCGTTTTTGGGGGTTCTTGGGAATGGTATTACATCTCTTATGTTGCTCATGCCTGTCAAATACATTATAAGCCTTTCAAAACCAAGTCCATATCCTGAGTGTTTAACACCGCCGTACTTCCTTAATTCCAAGTACCACCACATATTATCTTTGTGCACTCCCATTTCATCCATTCGCTTTTCAAGAAATTCAAGTCTTTCTTCTCTTTGGCTGCCGCCTATTAATTCGCCTATCCCGGGAACCAATAAGTCCATTGCAGCCACAGTTTTATTATCTTCATTCATCCGCATATAAAATGCCTTGATTTCTTTAGGATAATTAACTGCAAATACAGGACGCTTAAATATTTTTTCCGACAAATATCTTTCATGCTCAGTCTGAATATCTGTCCCCCATTTAACCGGATATTCAAAGTTATCATTGTTTTTCATTAAAATATCTATGGCTTCTGTGTATGATACTCTTCCAAACTCTGAATTCACCACATTGTCAAGTTTTTCTAAAAGTCCTTTTTCAACAAAGTTATTGAAAAACTCCATTTCTTCCCTGGCATTTTCCATTACGTAATTAACAACATATTTAACCATATCCTCTGCCAGCTCCATGTTATCATTTATGTCGGCAAATGCAATTTCAGGCTCAATCATCCAAAATTCGGAAGCATGCCTTGCAGTATTTGAATTTTCAGCCCTGAACGTAGGTCCGAAAGTATAGGTTTTCTTAAATGCCAAAGCGAAAATCTCAGCTTCTAACTGTCCGCTGACTGTAAGGTATGCAGGCCTTCCGAAAAAGTCCTTTGTATTATCTATTTTCCCTTCAACCTTTTCAATATTATCCAAATTAAGCGTTGTAACTCTGAACATTTCGCCTGCACCCTCTGCATCTGAAGCAGTGATTATGGGCGGATGTGCATAGATAAATCCTCTCTCAGTGAAAAATTTATGAATAGCATATGCAGCCAAACTCCTTACGCGGAAAACCGCTGAAAAAGTATTGGTACGAGGTCTCAAGTGTGCAATTGTTCTTAAATATTCCATTGAATGGCGTTTCTTCTGTAAAGGATAACTTGGATCTGATGGAGCTTCTTGTTCTATTTCGGTCGCCTTGATTTCAAAAGGCTGCTTTGCTTCAGGAGTTAAAACCAAATTCCCTTTTACCGTAATTGCACTGCCTGTTGAAAATTTTTTTACTTCTTCAAAATTACTTAAGTTGTTTTCAAAAACAACCTGCACATTTTTAAAAAATGTTCCATCATTTAATTCTATGAATCCAAAATTCTTGGAATCTCTTATGGTTCTTATCCAGCCCTCTATACGGACTCCCTTGTAATTTTCAGGCGATAAAAATATATCCCTTGTATCCGTTGTTTTCATATGCCCTCCTGCTAATCCTTTGATATAATTACTATGGCTGTTCCTTTTCTTAATGTTATTCTTCCCTTATTGTCTTTTATTTGATTGCTGATACATAGAGTTGAGCCTCTCTGCACATTAACATTGTCAAGATTATATTTGAATCCTTCTAAATATAGTCCCTGAATGTATTCTGTAACAGGGATTATTGATATGTAATAACCCTCTTTGTATTCTATAAACAGCTCCGCATTATCGGAAATAATTTTCATTTCATTATTGTTGTCAATTATTGAAATATTAACGCCGTCTTTGTAATATTTCTCCATAAGCAAAATGTTGCCCAATGTATGGTCTAATCTTGTTCCGGATGCACCCGTGAGTATTATGTTGTTATATCCTTTGGAAACAGCAAATTCAACAGCTAATTCCATGTCCGTAAAATCCTTTTCAGAAGGAAATTTTTCAACGGGTATTTTGTTTTCATATTGTTTTAGAACATTAAGAGCTACGGAATCAAAATCTCCGATTATTATATCAGGAGTTATTCCATAATTCTTGACTTTTTCAAGACCTCCATCCGCACATATTACATAATCATACTTAAGATTTTCTATTATACTTTTATGGACTTCTTCTCCGTTACCAACTATTAATGCTGTTTTCATGACATGATTTCCTTAAATTTCCTTGTTTCTAAAACAATATCCTCTGAATGGTAAATTGCAGAGCCTGCAACTATAACATTTGCACCCCAGCTTAATACTTCTTTTAAATTTGAGGAATTCACCCCTCCGTCAATTTCAATGTCAATATCCAAATTGTGTTTATTTAATAATTGTTGTAAATCATAAAATTTGTATTTGACATTTTCTATGAGACTTTGGCCTCCAAAACCGGGATTTACACTCATTAACAAAACCATATCCACATCCTTTATAATTTCATTTAAAACAGCTATGGGCGTGGCAGGATTCAATGATACCCCTGCTTTTAAGCCGTATGATTTTATTTTTTGGATAGTTCTGTGAAGATGTACGGATGCTTCCTGATGCACAGTAATTATATCTGCTCCTGCCTTGTAAAAATCCCCGATAAAATTATCAGGAGCCTCAATCATAAGATGCACATCAAATATAATGTCAGTTGTTTTTCTTAAACTTTCTACAACATCAGGTCCTATTGTAATGTTGGGAACGAAATGTCCATCCATTACATCTATATGTATGTAATCTGCTCCACCTTCTTCCACAAACCTTATAGCTTTCCCTAAATTTGAAAAGTCGGCAGATAATATTGAAGGGGCTAACTTGTTTTTCATCTTTTCCTCCTTAATAAGGCTTACTTTCTTTTATTTGCTCTAAAAGCCTTATATAGTTATTATACCTCTCTTCGCTGATTAGCTCATTATTTACTGCTTCTTTTATTACACAGTCGGGCTCTTTGTAATGAAGGCAGTCTAAAAACTTGCAGCCTTCATCATATTTTACTATTTCAGGATAATAAGTTTTAAGGGAATATTCATCGATTCCTTCCAATTCAAATGAACTGAACCCAGGCGTGTCAACTGCATATCCTCCAAAGCTTAATTTAAAAATTTCGGCATGCCGAGTGGTATGTTTTCCCCTCTTTAACTTTTCGCTGAGCTCGCCGGTTTCCAAATAAAAGCCCGGCTCTATAGCATTCATTAAGGATGATTTTCCAACACCTGATGGGCCGGAAAACACATTCAATTTATCTTTTAGTATATATTTTAGCTCCTGAAGGGAATCCTTGTCATATTTACTGGTAAAAATTATTTTATAATCGGTATTTTTATATATACTAAGTATATTTTCTTTTTGTGCTTCATTTGATAAATCAGACTTATTTATGCAAATAACAGGCTCTAAATTGTTTGAGCTTGCTGCAATCAAAAGTTTATCCAAAAGCAAAAAGCTTGGCTCCGGTTTTATTACAGAGAAAATTATTATTAGCTGCTCGGCATTGGCAATGGGAGGTCTCTTAATTTCGCTTGTTCTCTCCTTTATTTCTTCAATATAGCCCGCATCTTCATCTTCCTCTGTAATTCTTATAAAAACTTTGTCTCCTACCAAAGGTTTGATATTCTTAAGTCTGAACAAGCCTCTTGCTCTGCATTCAATTATCTTGCTGCCGGTATCAACATAATAATTTCCCCCTACACCCTTTGTTATGATTCCCTCAATCATCTAGGACTCCTTTTTTATTCAAATGTTATCTCAACCCTGTCATATAATTCATTGTCAATATATATTTCAAATATTCCTGTTCCTGTTCCCTTAACATTTACTAATATATTTCCTTCTGAAGTGTCTACTTCCTCTGAGTATACAACTTCGCGACCGTCCAAGGCGATTCTTTGAATAACTACTGCCACTTTATCCCTGTCCGCAGGAAGAGATATTGCCAATGGGAATACTCCTTCTTCCGGTGCAGGTTCAACAGGTTCTTCGTTTTCAGGTTTTCCTGAGCTTACAGTAAGCCAAATTGATGTTCCTTGCTCCACATCTAGACCGGCTGTTACACTTTGTCTCATTACCAAACCCTCTGCTATTTCTTCGCTTGGCTCTTCATTTACCTGCCCTACTGCAAGACCGTGCTGAACAATTGAAAGCTTTGCAGTTTCCAAATTAATATTTAATACATTGGGCATTTTTACATATATTATCTTCGGTCCTATGCTTACAACATAGTTTACTTTATCATTTTCTTTTGCAGGTGTATTTGCTGCCGGATACTGATCAATTATTTGCCCTGCCAAATATGTGTCAGAATTCTCTTCTGTTGCTTCTCCTTCTGAAAGACCTGCTTCTCCAAGAATGCTTCCTATCTCTATAGCATATCTGCCCAGTAAATTAGGAACAACTATTTCCTTTTCCCCCCTGCTTATAACTACTTCTACCGGGTAATTTTCTTTAACCTTTGCTCCTTCATCCACACTTTGTTCCATTACATGACCTTCATCGTATTCTTTAGAATACTCTCTCTTTGAAACCTTGAAAACTAAACCTAAATCTTCTATGAGATTCTTAGCTTCCTCTTCACTTCTTCCCAACAAATCCGGCACCGGAACTTCAGGCACATACATGAATGATTTAAATAAAATTACCCCGCCGATTACAGCTATTACTAAAGCACTTATAATTGCCGCTATGGTAATTTTTTTATTATTACTGCTCTTTTCATCATTTTCATCATCCATATCACCGCTAAAAAAGCTTTTAAATGCACTGCTGGAATTTTCATCAATTAAATCTATATTTATCACATTTTCTTCTACATCATTAAGGGCAGGAATTTCAATAGTAGGCGAATCTATTATTTCCATTTCGTCTTTTACAGGTTCAATATTACCATTTAATGCATTCAGCTTTTTCAGCAGTTCATCAATGTTTTGGAATCTGAAGCTTTGATGCTTTTCAAGACATTTCATAATAATATCTTCGTATTTCTTAGATATTTTAACACTTTTCACCCTTTTAGAAGGCAGCACAGGTTTTTCCTGAATTTGTTTCATGGCTACCGAAATATGGTTATCCGCGTCAAAAGGAAGAGTACCTGTTATCATCTCATACATTACAATTCCCAATGAATAAATATCTGATTTTTCATCAACATATCCTCCTCTTGCCTGTTCCGGAGAAAAGTAATGAACTGAGCCGATAACATTAGAAGTGTTGTTTATGGTAGAACTTGTCGACGCTCTTGCAATACCGAAGTCAGTAACCTTTGCGGTTCCGTCTTCAGTAATAAGTATGTTGTGTGGCTTAATGTCCCTGTGTACTATATTGTGTGAATGAGCATGTTTTAAAGCTTCTGCCACCTGCCTTGAAATTTTCACCGCTTCCTTCTCACTCAGTCTGGTTTTCTTTTTAATATAGTTTTTTAAGGTTTCTCCTTTAACATATTCCATGACTATATAATAAGTTTCATCTTCAAATCCTGTGTCATAAATATTTACAATATTAGGATGGGTGAGACTTGCTGCCGATAAGGATTCCTGTTTGAAGTTATCAACAAAATCAGAATCCTGAGTTAATTCATCCCTTAAAATTTTTATAGCTACAAAGCGGTTTAATACATTGCATTTAGCCTTGTATACATTTGACATTCCGCCCCCGCCGATTTTTTCTATTATTTCATACCTGTGTGCTAGTATTCTACCTATCATAAGTTTCACCTCTAATTATATTATCAACAATAATTATGGTAATATTATCAGTCCCGCCATTATCGTTTGCTTGTTTAATCAATTTTTGCACGCTTTCAGAAGCACCGTATTCTTTTATGATTTCCAGCATATTATCATCGGATACATGAGTTGTAAGTCCGTCGGTGCAAAGAAGAAGTATGTCATTTTCAAATAATTCCATTTCGAAAATATCAGCATGTACAAATTCTTCGCTGCCTAATGCCCGAGTGATTACATTTCTTTTAGGATGTGTCTTGGCTTCTTGAGCTGTAATTTTTCCATCCTTCATCAATTCATTCACATAAGTATGGTCTGTGGTAATTTGTTTGAGCTCATTATTCCTCAATAAATAAGCTCTGCTGTCACCAATATTTCCTATGTAAATTATTTTATTCAGCTTATCTATTACCGCCATGGTTATGGTTGTTCCCATACCGCAGCACCCTTCTTTATTAAATGACTCTTCTCTTATTTTGTCATTACTCAGATTCACACTTTCAATAATAAATAATGGCGGCTTAAAATTTCCCTTTTTCATACTTTCATCGAAAAAATTTCTTATCTCCTCAATAGCAATGGAGCTTGCCACTTCACCGGCATTGTGCCCTCCCATTCCGTCAGCAACAGCATACAGACAGTAATTATCAAACTCTTTAACTATTAAACTATCTTCATTATTTTCCCGCATTAAGCCCTTATTTGTTTCGAAGAACACATTCATACAGCACCTCACATTTTCAACAAATCATTTCTCAGTTGACCGCAGGCAGCGTTGATATCACTGCCCAATTCTCTTCTGAGCGTTGCATTAATTCCGTTATCCGTCAATATTTTCTTAAATTTCATAATATCCAAATCATCTGAAGGCTTAATATTTGCTTCTTTTACATAATTGCATGGAATTAAATTAACATTTGCTAATTTGGTTTTTAATAATTTGCTTAAGTTTTCTGCATCTTCCCGGCTATCATTAAAACCCTTTATCATAATATATTCAAAGGTAAGTCTTCGTCCCGTTGTTTTAACATAGTAATCACATGCTTTAAATATATCGGTAAGTTTATATTTTCTTGCAATGGGCATTATTTGCTCTCTTTTCTCCTGAGCAGGTGCATGAAGAGAAATTGCCAATGTTATAGGAAAATTCTCATCAGCTAATTTGTAAATATTCGGTACTATACCGCTTGTGGAAAGAGTAATTTTTCGCATGGAAATATTTTGCCCTCTTTCATCGTTTATAATATTTATAAATCTCACTACATTATCGAAGTTTTCAAGAGGCTCACCCGAGCCCATTATTACTACATTTGATATCTTTTCATTTGTATCTTTTTGAATTAAATATATTTGCTTAAGCATTTCTGCAGAAGTTAGATTCCTTGTAAAACCGTTCTTGGTGGAAGCACAAAAATGACAACCCATCTTGCATCCCACCTGTGATGAAATGCATGCGGTATTGCCGAATTTATATTTCAAATAAACACTTTCAACTATGTTTCCGTCTTCGAATTTTATTACATATTTCTTTGTTTCATCTTGTTTTGATTCAAGTTTTAATTCAATCTCTGCATCAGTGAATTCATATTCTTTTTTAAGCTCTGCCTTCGTTTTTTGGGATACATTTGTCATTTCATCGAAGCTGTCAACAGTTTTATTATGTATCCAGTCAAATATCTGACTTGCCTTAAATTTCGGTTCATTAATTTTAAGAATTGCCTCTTTTAGCTCTTCAAAGATTAAATCATCAATTTTTCTCATACTTACCTTCTATATGATATGACATTGTTAATGAATAACTGTCATCTTGAGGGCAAAACCCTCGTCATTCTGAACGCAATTATATCATATCCTTTTTATTTTCGCAATAAAAAACCCATCCATACCGTTCAAATGTGGATAAATCTCAACATAACCCTTTTTGGCAGTTTCAAAATACTCATCAATATTATCTGATATATCAGCTAAAACATAATTTTTATTATTATTTAAGAACCTGTTAATAAGTTCGTAGTTTTCCTCAATATTCGTAGTGCAGGTGGAATATACCAACTCGCCTCCCTGTTTTAAATATTTTGAACCATTTTCAAGTATTTGATATTGAATTTCTGTTATATCATTTATATTTGTCTTGTTATACTTTATTTCCGGTTTTCGTCTTATTATTCCAAGTCCCGAACATGGAACATCCGCAATGACATAGTCTGCTTTATCAATTAATGAATCATCCAATTTTGCTGCATCATATTCTTCCACTTTAACATTCGTTATCCCTAATCTTCTCATTTCATTTTCTATCAGCTTAAGCTTTGCCGTATATATGTCTCTTGATATAATTTTGCCTGTGTTATTCATCATTTCTGCAGCATTTAATGTTTTGCCGCCGGGAGCAGCACACATATCTATTATCAGTGAGTTTTTCTTTGGATTTAAAATTTGCCCTGCCGTCATCGAGCTTTCGCTTTGAATTGAAAAAAGTCCGGTCTTATATTCATCTGTTTTATCTATTTCAAAAGGATTCTCAATTATTAATCCCTTATCAGCATATTTGCACTTATATGTTTTTATACCTTTTTCTTCAAAGAGTTTTATCAACCAATCTCTTTTAATTTTAAGAGTATTAACTCTTATTTCCAATGGAGCTTCAGCATTATTTGCTATTAAAACCTTTTCTATATCCTTGACGAACTGCTTTTTCCATTTATTAATCAATTCCTTTGGATATGAATATTTAACACTTAAGTATTCATCCTTCGGTAACTGATTCATTTTTTCTGTTAGTGTATCTTTGTTTCGCAGTATATTTCTAAGTACCGCATTAACAAATTTTGAACCACTTATATTGCCTTTGTCCTTAATATATTGGACACTTTCATTTACTACAATGTTTTCATGTGACTTATCTAAAAAGAATATCTGATATACCGCTAACCTCAGCACAACTAAAACATCTATTTCCATTTTCTTTGTTTTCGTTTTTGACACTTCATTGATAATCCAATCAATAAATATTAGATTCTCAATAACTCCCAAAACTGATTTCCGATACAGCGAAAGAAACCTATTATCAACATTTTTAATATCATTGTTAATCACAATGTTTGAATAGGAATTGTCTTTAAATATTTTCTTCAATGTTTCAATTGCCTGATTTCTGTAACTGTTCATACTGCTCCCATATGACAAGGGGACGGGGGTGCTGTCATCTTGTATGACAAGGGGATGGGGGTGCTGTCATCTTGTCAATGTTTTTTAACATTATATCATTAATATAACCAAATAACAAAAAATATTTTATTAAAACTGTTCCGTAATCTTTTGTTACTTTTGGTTGAATGGTATTAATTAACTTTTTAGTAATTCCAAATTATCTTTGACTTGATTTTTAAAATAAATAACTATAAGATATGTATGCAATATATTGAAATACTTGAATGTAAATCTTATCATGAAAGGACTATGAAAATTATGAAAATAGGAAGAAACGATTTATGTCCATGCGGAAGTGGAAAAAAATATAAAAAATGCTGTTATCCCAAAATTTTTGAAATCGAAAGGAATTTGGTAAGCTACAATAAAGATGATTACGAGGATGAATATGAAGATGAGGATGAACTTTTTGGTTCATTGAAAAACTTTAATGATCAGGAGTTTATGCTTGATCTTATGAATAATCTTCGCAAAATGACATTAAATGGAAAGTCGCATATAAAAAAATATTATAAAATAAGAAAAATGCATAGCGATATTGCAAGCACTATGGTTAAGTATTATGAAGATGGCAAATTCAAACAAAAGGTAGACAATAGCAATGTTTACAAACATGAACATCCATTCAAGGATAAAAAGAAACTTACCTTTATTGATAGTAGTTTTGATCTTAATACAAGAGAAGGTGTACAGGCTCTTTATGATATATTAATATATAAAATTTCTCCTAATATAAATTGCATTACCGAAGATTTCATTCAGTCTCATCGCTATAGAAAACCTGAAAAGGTGGAGTTTTTACATAGCATGTTAAATTCAACAATAGGACTTTTTGAAATTATAAAGACTGATTTTGATGAAGGGTATGTATATCTTAAAGAAATACTAACAGGTGTTGAATATAAAATAGTTGATGTAGCCTTAAGCGGAAGTCAAATACATGATAATTTTTATATGTATACGAGGCTTATCACATACAATGATATATGCTTTAACACCGGATTAAGTTTAACTTTCGATAAAAAAGACAGCTTCATAAAAGCTCATATTAAAAACAATAAAAAAGATTATAAACCAGAAGGAGAGCTTCTAAGATTTATAGAGCTATACAATTATTTTTCAAAAAATCCTAATAAACTAAAAATACATGTTAATACGATAAAGTAGCCATTGTTGCTTAGTGAACATTTTCCGGTTTTTAGTTAGAAAGTACACCAAAACAAAGACAATTTACCCTACAGATGAGGCAGTAAGAAAATCCGTATATCTTTCCATTCAGGAAATTACAAAAAAATGGAGTATGCCAATCAGGAATTGGGGAACAATAATAGGGTAGCTTATGATATTTTATGAAGATAGATTCAATAAAACACCATAGTGTCGGGGCTCTGCTCCGAACCCCGAGGTTTATTACGCCGGGCTTTACCGGTGATAAAATAAAATTGGGCAATCAAATTTGACTGCCCAATCACCGTTTAAAGCACAGCAAGCGTTTAGGTCGCACCTCTGCGTAGCCCATTTTTATGCTGTATCTATAGTATTTGCCCTAACTCTTCAACTGCCTGATTTTCATCTTTCAGAAAAAATATATCTTTTCCATTATTGTATTCGTATATAAAGTTGAGTTACAATTCAAAACTTATACTTCAAACTGTCTCTCAATAAAGACACTTGCAGTTTCCTTCAGTTCATCACTGAACTCCTCAAGATTTTCAAAGCTAATAGCACCATCATTTATAAGGGAAATAATGTTATTAATAAGGCTTGATCGACTCATTTCTAATTGAACCCCAGTCTTCTTTCTATCTTCCTTTATTCTCTTGTCCAGCCTCCAAAATTTTTCTGATGGATTTGTGTCTTCACTTAATAATTCTATATACTCCTTATTTAGCCTGTCCATATATGATTCCTGCCAATCAGCAATTTTATTTTTAAAAAGTGTCCAGTCCCTTTTTGTAAATCTCTGCTCTTGCATAGCCTTAAATCTCCCTCCAAAGTCTGTAGGTTATTTCTTTCTTACAACTTCAATCCAATAACCATCCGGGTCAACGATAAAGTAAATACCCATTGTTTCGTTTATATATTCTATACAACCCATTTTTTCATGTTTCTTGAAGGCTTCTTCGTAATTGTCCGTAGCTATTGCAAGATGATATTCTTGTTCGCCTAAATCGTAAGGTTCTGTTCTTCCTTTCATCCATGTCAGCTCCAATGAAAAGTTTGTTTCTTCGTCACCTAAAAATACCAGAACGAAGCTGCCGTCTTCCGCTTCTTTTCTTCTCACCTCTTTAAAACCTAAAGCCTCTTCGTAAAACTTCATGCTTTTCTCTAAATCAATAACATTGAAATTAAAATGATTAAATGTAAATTTCATAATTACACCTCTTGCTTTTTTCTTTATTTTAATAAAGTATTCTAAATAAGTCAAACTTATCTTTGTATCTTAAGTGAAAAAAATGCTTCTTATTTTGTTGCTGTTTCACCCCCTGTAGTAAAACTACTTTAAATTTAGTTCTAAGTATTTTGTACCTACAATGGGGTTATACACATAAGGTTCAATATCATAAAATCCATATGATTTATATAATTCTTGTATAATCATATTAATCAACAGGGTATTCAATAATAGTATATTAAATTGCCCCTTTTCAATTCTATACAGGCAATACTGTTATTAGGTATCCGCCGACAATCAAACTTGCAATATTTGCGGTTAGGACATATATCACTTTTCTTGAACGTTTATGTTCCTTGCAGAAGAATAAAAATGCTATTATTTCAGCAGTAAATACAAAAATTTCTCCGAATATTAATACAAACATGGCATAACTCATAATCGGGCCATTGCTGTTTAACCAAATATTCAATGCTCCTTGAGTTACGAGGTTTATTATTAAAAAAACCATCCATGATTTTTTACTTCTAAATCCAAAAGCCCAAAATACAATGCCTTCAATGATAAGAGTCAATACTACCCGCATAGCAATAAGCATAATAGACCTTGATATCAGTATTCCTTCTGTTATTGTTTGTTCCCGTAGATTCATCGTGTATGTATTATTGAACATTCTATAAGGCTTAGCCATTTCTATTTCAAAGCTTTCATTTTCTGTAGTCACCGTAAAATTATAAATATCCGGCTTTTTATTCATCATATCGCTATTATAAAATATAAAATATTTTTCTATAACCTTATCAAGAATTTTTGCTTCATATTCTCGGCCTTTCAACTTTAATGTTACACTCATATTATCGGGAGCATTTGGAACAATAAAAAGTATTGAAGGCGGCTCAGCTGCATTACCGTAAGCTAAAATATTAATTGAAAAAATAATCAACAACGTTAATACAAAAGTATTGATAACTTTTTTGCGTTCTTCCATAAGAAGGTTTAACCTGTCAGGTTTCTTCAATATCTTCATAATATATACTCCTATACTTCTACTTCTTTTTTTCCAGCGTTTTTTAAGTAAGAAAAATAAACGTTTTATATCCTTCTATATAAAATTATACTCCAATTATTTAACAGAATTATTGTTTTATCAAGAATTTGATTCGGAATCCATAACACTCCATATGGGTTTTCCCTCGTCATCAAAGCTGCATATGAAGATGGTGCTGGTCTTTTTCCCCACAGCATAATAACTGCCTCCCCACTCGGCTGTAGCTTTCACACGGAAAACCCAGCAGGATTCATCTACAGTATAAATTGAATCCAGCAGTGCTTCTGCAAAAACAGCATCCTTGTCGTCTGTACTTATCGGCCAATCCCCAAGAATATACCAGTTTACAGGTTCCAGCTCCACTTTAAGCTTTGTTTGCCCTATATCCTGTGCTTCTTCCTCTGTGATGGCATCTTGTGAAGGATTGGCCGACAAAAACTCATCCACATCATTATATCGTATATCAATACCGCTGCCTCCGCTTTCCCAAATACTTTCAAGATTTACCGCATCCGGCTTGCCTGTTGAATTTGAATGTACGACTAAACGATATCCACCCTCTATTTTATAAACCATAATGTATCGGTCATGACTTGAACTTGCATTTCCTCCCTTATATTGCCACAAATCCTCAAACAATAAATTATCGCCTTTCCCGGCAAGCTGGCGCACATCGTTAAGCGTCATTTCTTTCCCGTCCATGTTGCCGCCCCATGGAAACGGGACAGCAGGTGATTCCGTATTTGGTGCATTTTCGTCAATAGCAGAATCATTTGCCACATTGTTAATCTTATTAACCCCAAAGCATCCAGTCAAAACAAGTGCTGCTACTGCTGCAATTATAATTATCAAGTGCATTCTTTTGAAATTTTTCATAGTTATAGTCACCTCCATGATTAAATAGCCTCCTATATTGATTTCTTAATATATACATAAAGAGATAATTACATATTGTTTTGATAATTATCAGTCTTGTAGTTTTAACTTACGCTTCTCGCCTAATAATTTTTCTTTGTTAGATCTTGTATCATCCAATAAAAAATCTGCCCATTCAAGTTTAAGTTTATCAGTATTTTCTTGCCAATAAAGCAGGTGGTCATAATAATAGTTAACCTTATCAATTACAGGTTTTGAAAAGTCATTTTTACCGTATTTTAAAACTAATGCTGTTAATTCATACATGGGCAAACCGATTGCATGTGTTTCTACATGGACAGTGGCTCCACCATGACCTATTGCATGACACAAAGCACTATATTGGCTGTCTTTGATTTCTTTCGCAGCAGCATGTGAATCTAAAATAGCTCGCTTTGCAGCAGGCATTTTTATTTTCCCTCTTGCCCAATCTTCACTAAGCTCCAAACAAATTCTTGGCCTGTGCTCATTAGGATATTTTGCTTCAAATTCCTCCAAAGGCATCTTCGAACAATCCAATGCCCACATTACGAGAGTCCTATGATTCTGTTGTTGAATTAAATTTATTAAATCCTGTAAGCATTCACTTTCACGGGAAAATAATATCTTATTTCTTTTCTTTAATTTAATTTCTACATCTGAAAACATACATAAACTACCTCCATAAGCCTATGTTAATCCCCCTATAATGTCCTTTAGTTCTTCATACAAAGAATCATTTGAAGATGACAAATTTCTATATAAATACTAATACTATAACACTAAATAGGTTCGCAGCAAAATGTGATATTGCACTTATCCAAGCATTTTTTGATTTATAAAATATAATTCCATATAAAATACTGTTTATAAAGACAAAAAAAATATCATATGTTACAATTAC
>DNNJ01000028.1:55965-56444 GCA_003487955.1 Clostridiales bacterium
AAAATATCATATGTTACAATTACCGGGTTCCCCTGATTAAAATGTCCAATAGCAAATAATACTGATGAAATTAGCAGTACGTGTATAATAGAAAAAACCTTGTTCAACTGCTTTTGAAAGAAGGCACGCCAAGCAATTTCTTCTCCTAAGGCAAGAAAAGCAAGTTGAAAAAGCATTAAAAAAACCTTATCAAAAGATACAAAAACCTCTGTTCTTGAAAGAACATGTCCTATGTATTCAGGCAAAAATATTTTTGCTATTGTTATACTAACCGCATCCATTATTATTGGCAGCAAAATCCAAATCCAAATTCCTTTGTCTTTTAAATTAGCTCCAATCGTTTTAAAATCTAGTCCGCTATCAGAAGTTGGCTGCTTTTCATACCTGTCATTAATAAAGAAAAATACTACTCCGATAATTACTGATATTCCTGCAATTTTTAACCCCAACAAATTTGCAAAAGATATAATTACCATTAC
>DNNJ01000327.1 GCA_003487955.1 Clostridiales bacterium
GCGACGTAAGGAGCAAATAAATTGGCGAATGAGACTGCGCGATCCCATCTTTTATGAGATTCTTCACTTCGTTCAGAATAACTCTTACGTGTATTTATAGCATTGACAAATATTTTGGATTCAAAACGAAAGGAATGTAGGCATATGTCTGTAATACATTTATTGGACAATGAAACCATTAATAAAATTGCTGCAGGAGAGGTTATTGAAAGCCCAAAGTCAATTGTAAAGGAATTAGTGGAAAATTCAATAGATGCCGGTGCTGATGAAATAACCGTTGAAATTAAAAACGGCGGCAAAAGCTTAATCCGTATAACCGATAACGGAAATGGCATTGAAAAAGATCAGGTAGAAGGTGCATTTAAAAGGCATTACACCAGCAAGATTTCTTCTTCTGATGATTTGAATTCTCTTTTTACATTGGGATTTAGGGGCGAAGCCTTGGCAAGCATTACTGCTGTGTCTAAGGTTGAGGTTATAACAAGGACCAATGATGATATCTACGGAATTAAAATGACAATTAACGGCGGAGAAATCACTTCAAAGGAAGACGTGGGCTGTCCGGTAGGTACAACAATAACTGTTACTGACCTTTTTTACAATGTGCCTGCCAGGAAAAAGTTTTTAAAAAGCGATATTTCCGAAAGCTCAAATATTAATGAAATTGTTGTATCCTTGGCTCTAAGCAAGGAGTATATTTCATTTAAATACATAAATAATAACAATGTTGCATTCAGAACTCCCAAGACAAATAATTTTATAAATACCATTTCAAGCCTGTATGAAAAAGACCTTTACAATTCACTAATAAAGGTAGATTATAAGAGTGATATTGTAAGCATTACGGGCTATACAACAAATCTAAACTATTACAGGGGAAACCGCAAGCAACAGATTGTATTTGTTAACGGAAGAGTTATAAAGCATAAAAGGATGAGTTATTTCGTTGAAGCAGCATACAACACATTTCTTCCTAAAAATAAATATCCTGCATGCTTTCTAAAAATTGATATATCTCCCGCATTGGTTGATGTAAATGTTCATCCTGCAAAGACGGAAGTAAGGTTTCAAAATGAAGAAATAGTATTAAATGAAATAAAGAGGGCTATTTATTCAGCTTTGCACTCCATCAATATTATGAAGGAAGTAAAAAAAGAGACAATTTTGAATGAGTCTTCAAAAAATATATATAGACCGGAAATATATGACAGAGGTATCGGAAAACAGGATAGAGCAAACGCCGTGGATAGTTTAGAGGATTTACATAATTTAGATGAACTTGATAAGAAATTCACGGAGAAAATAGAAAATTTAAGGATTACAGAAGTTGGTCATTCTATAGAGCGGTTGTCTGAAAAAGATATTCAAAGAAATATATTCGAAGAAGCTATTGAAGAAGAAAAGGATATGCCCTTAATGGAGTCTCCAAAGTCTTATGAAAAATTAAAGTTTGAGCAGGAAACATTTATAAAGACAGAAACAGGTGATGATAAGCTGCCTGAACTCTCCGTTATTGGCATAGTGATGGATACATATATAATTTGTGAAAACTTAGAAAAAACTTGTATGTTTATGATTGACCAGCATGCTGCACATGAAAGAATTAACTATGAGAAGTTTTTAAAACAGTATAATGCAAGAGAAATTTTAATACAGGAAATAGTACCGGAAGTTATTAATTTATCCTATGATGATTATGAGACAGCAATGTCTCGTATGGAAATATTTGATTATTTGGGAATTTCCATTGAAAACTTTGGAAATAATGCTATACTGATAAATAACATACCAACCATATTTAAGGATTCAAATTTAAAGGATGTATTTTATTCAATCCTTGATTCCTTAAAAGAAGTAACAAAGTCAAATATAGATTTTGTTTTGGAAAAGATAATTAAAGAGGCATGCGTCAAGTCTGTGAAGTCCGGTGATAAGCTTCATATGTCTGAAGTAAGAGCTTTATTAACTGACCTTGGGATGACTGATAACCCGTACACTTGTCCACACGGAAGGCCTGTAATTATTAAAATGACAAGGTATGAAATTGAAAAAATGTTTGAAAGAATTCAAAGATAGGAAAGTTAAATGAACAAAATAATTGTGATTGTAGGACCTACGGCTGTTGGCAAAACATATGTATCGGTAGAGCTTGCAAAGAAGTTAAATACTGAAATTATATCAGCGGATTCGATGCAGATATACAAAGGGATGGACATTGGAACTGCAAAAATCGCCGAGGATGAAAAACAGGGCATCATTCATCACATGATTGATATTGTAAGTCCTGATGAAGAGTATTCAGTGTCAGAATTTAAATATGATGCTGAAAAAATAATTGACAGACTTTCGGGTGAAAATAAAATCCCTGTAATTGTAGGTGGAAGCGGCCTATATGTAAATTCTCTGATATATGATTTAGACTTTGGCAATGCCAAGTCCAATAAAAAAATAAGAGAATACTACACTTATTATTATAAGGAGCATGGAGAAGATGCTCTGTATGATAAATTAATGAGAATTGACCCAAAGGCTGCCGGAAAGATTCATAAAAACAATGTGAAGAGAGTTATTAGAGCTTTGGAAGTGTATGATATTACCGGAATGAAATTTTCCGAGCTAAACACAGATATCAGAAAAGAAAGCAATAAATATGACTGCATACTGATTGGGCTTTCAATGGAGAGAAAAGTTCTCTACGAAAGAATTAATCAAAGAGTGGATGAAATGTTGTCGGAGGGTCTTGTTGATGAGGTTCGCTCACTTATTGAAAAAGGATATAACAAGAATTTAGTATCCATGAGGGGAATAGGATATAAGGAAATTATTGAGCATCTTGAAGGTAGTACGGACTATGAGGAAGCTGTCAGTATTTTAAAACAAAATACAAGAAGATTTGCCAAAAGACAATATACATGGTTTCTAAAGGATAAAAGTATTAAATGGTTCAGCATGGATAATTTGGAAGAAACCGACAACACTATAAATGATATATTAGACTATATAAACTCAATAAGATAGCTTTTATTAATCGTTATTCTGAGGGCTAGCCCGAAGAATCTCATGTTTTGAATATTATAGATTCTTCACTGCGTTCAGAATGACAAAATCGTAGTTTTTGAACTATTCATTAAATAATCTACATAAAGAAATTTTATTAAATACGGAAGGGGATGATTATTATTAATTTACAAGATTCTTTTTTGAACAAAGTAAGAAGAGAAAAAATAACAATTACAGTTTATCTAAACAACAGTTTTAAACTGACGGGCACTGTCTTAGGTTTTGACAATTATGTAATTTTTATCGAAACAGACAAAGGTCAGCAGTTAATTTACAAACATGCAATTACATCAATTCTGCCTTTTAAACAGGTGAAATTATTTTTAGGTGAGCAAGAGGAGCAATAATGTTAACAGAAAATAAATTATGTAAACAGTTTGGCGTAAGCGAAGCTGTTTATAATTATGTAATGAAAATTGAAAAAGAAATTAAACAGAAAAATTTTGAAAAGATAGACAAAATCAGAGAATATAATCAATATAAGGTTATCCATGCAATGCAGGAGCACAGGCTTGATTATACAAACTTTTACTGGAATACAGGCTACGGCTATGATGATGTTGGAAGAGAAAAGGTTGAAAAAATATATGCATCCGTATTTAATACTGAAGATGCATTAGTAAGACCTTCCATTGCTTCAGGAACCCATGCGCTGTATTTAACCTTATCGGGTATATTGCAGCATGGGGATGAAGTCATATCCATTTCCGGACGACCTTACGATACTTTGCTTACAGTCTTAGGTGAAGAAGGAAATGAACCTTGCAATTTAAGAGAAGCAGGTATAATTTATAAGGAAGTTCCTCTATACAATAATGACATAGACTGGGAAAGTGCAATAAAAGAAGTTTCAATGAAAACAAAGCTCTTAATGATTCAGCGTTCAACAGGCTACAGCTTCAGGCCAGCTCTGACAATTGAAAAAATAAAAAATGCTATTGAAAAAATTCGCGAAATATATCCAAATATTTATATTATGGTTGATAATTGCTACGGTGAATTTGTGCATGAATTAGAGCCTTCAGATATTGGAGCAGATGTGGTGGTAGGCTCGCTTATTAAAAATCCGGGCGGCGGAATCGCTTTGTCCGGTGGATATGTAGCAGGCAAAAAAGTTATAATTGACAGAATTGCCAATCGTCTGACAGCTCCCGGAGTAGGTAAAGAAATCGGACTTACATTCGGAACTACAAGAAATACGCTGCAGGGTTTGTTTTTCGCACCTCATATTGTAAGCGAGGCAGTAAAAGGAGCACTGTTGTTTGGTGCAGTTTACAATTCTTTTGGATTTGAAATAACTCCTACAATAGAAGAAGACAGAAGCGATATAATTCAGGCAATTAAATTTAACAATAAAGATATGGTAATTAAAATTTGCGAAGCTGTACAGGCTGCATCTCCTGTAGACGGTCATGTATCTCCAATACCATGGGATATGCCCGGCTACACAAATCAGGTAATAATGGCTTCGGGAGCATTTGTTTCCGGCTCGTCCATCGAGCTTAGCGCAGATGCACCTATGAGAACACCATACATTGCCTACATCCAGGGGGGCCTGTTCTACGACCATGTAAAATTAGGAGTAATGCTCTCCCTTGAGAAGATGATGGAATTCGAAGAAATAAAAAATAACATATGACAGGGGGTAATTTTATGGAATGTCCTTATTGTAATAAAAAAATGCAATTAGGGGCTATTGAGGCTGATAATTTGTTAAGCTGGACACCCGAAGGTGAAAATAAAGGGCGAATGGGGCGTATTTTTAGATCGGATAGAAGTCCAAATTCTGTTATTTTAGCTGAATTAAACGTTTTTTCCGGTTCAACGGTAAAGGCATATTATTGTATAGATTGTAAAAAGATAATTATAGATGTTCCTGTAACAGAGGAATAACAAGGGGACGGGGGTGTTGTCATAAAAAAAGCAATCTATCGGGATTTAAGATTACCGTGGACTGCTTTAATTTTTCTTAATATTTTCTGACAACAGCCTTTACAACTCCCAATATGTAAGGCTCTTTTATTAATATAGGATCCATGGCACTGTTTTGAGGCTGCAGACGAATGTGGTCTTTTTCTTTATAAAATGTTTTAACAGTTGCTTCGTCGCCAATTAATGCAACAACAATATCACCGTTCTTGGCATTATGCTGAGAATTAACTATTACAAAATCACCGTGCAAAATTCCTGCCTCAATCATGCTGTCACCCTTTACCTTTAAAACATATGATTCCTTATTACCTACAAAATCAATTGAGATAGGCAGGGTATCGTCAATATTTTCAACAGCTAAAATAGGGGAGCCGGCAGTTACGGTTCCTATAATAGGTAAATTAATAATTTCTTTTTTAGGCATGTCGCTGCATATGTCATCAATATCAATTAATTCTAAAGCCCTTCTTTTATTAGTTCCTTTTTTTATGTATCCTTTTTCTTCTAATGTATTTAAGTGGGCATGTACGGAAGAAGTAGAGCTTAAACCTACAGCTTTGCAGATTTCACGAATTGACGGGGGATAGCCTCTTAAAGTTAATTCATCTTTTATATATTGCAATATTTGAATTTGCTTATCGCTTAAACCTTCATAACTCATAATTCCACCCCTTTTGTTTTTCTATATTTTAACATACTTTGACAAGTAAAGCAAACATTTGTTTGTAAAAATGTAAAATAATTATTGACATCGAACTAATGTTCTGTTAAAATTAAAATAGAAAATATGTTCGAGGTGTAGGTTATGATAATATTAAATAAATATAAAGTAAGTGATGTAAAGAAATTTAAAAGATTTATGTTCCTATCCCTTTTACTGATAAGTATTATTACTTTTACCTCAATTACTACAATAAAAGCATATTCAAAAGATATACCTCAGTTCGATTACGTAAGAGTCCAACAGGGAGACACCTTATGGTCAATAGCATCTGTTTATGCAGACAGCAAAGATATAAGACAAGTAGTATACGAAGTATCTGAACTTAACAACATACATAATAATCCGATTCATATCGGAGACATAATAAAAATTCCCCTAAACTAAATCCTAAGGCTGAAATCCTGTACTGTAAGTCTTAGGATTTAGTTTTTCTATCTTAAAAATTGATATTAATCTTGTTCTGTATCATTTAATGGGTTTTGTTTTACGGCATCACGAAGCAGGTCTTTATTTATATGAGTGTAAATTTGTGTAGTTGAAATGCTTTCGTGACCTAAAATTTCCTGCAGTGCCCGAATATCCACATGGCCATATTGATACATAAGGGTGGCCGCTGTATGGCGAAGCTTGTGAGGGGAGTATCCTTTACCTGATAATCCTGATTCCGTCAAATACTTGTCCAACATATGCTGGATGCCTTTTTGAGAGAATCTGGTTCTGCGGTTACTTATAAAAAGGGCTTTTTCATGTCCTTTTTTGGGCTCTTGTCTCACATCCAAATATTCTTCTATAGCTTTTACACATACGTCATTTAAGTAAATTGTTCTTTCCTTGTTTCCTTTTCCGATTACAGTTAATGTGTCTCCCTTAATTTTATCGATATCAATGCTTATAAGCTCTGATAAACGCAGACCGCAGTTCAAAAATAACATAATTATGGCATAGTCGCGTTTTTCATTGGTACCGGATATTGATGACAATAAGTTTTTTGATTCATCCAATGTTAATGCTACCGGCAAACGGCTTTTATTTTTTGGTGTTTCTAATTCAAGCGCCGGATTTTCAGGAATAAGCTTTACTACAGAATGCAAATATTTATAGTATGACCTGAGTGCTGACATCTTTCTTGCTTTTGTTCTGTTTGTGTTTTTTCTTTCTCTATCCGTGTATGCAATAAAAGAATGAAGGTCCATTATTTTCACTTTTTTTATTATGTCCAATGTAACGGGGGAGATATCAATTTCTTCAAAGTTTTCAACATCAGGACTTAATTTAAATTTAACCACAAGAAACCTGTAGAAGGTTCGAAGATCAAGAAAATATTGACTTACAGTTTTATCCGCTCTGCCTTTAATAGCAATTGAATATTCCAAAAAATCACTCAATGGGGAAGGGCATAAGTCATTGTAATTTATGTACATAGTTTTCTCCTTTTACAAAAATGTCGCAAAATTCTTATAATTTAATTATATAGAAGATTAAGGAAAAAGACAAGCTGTTTTTTAGTGTTAATTCGTCATATGTTCGTCATATCCGGCTCATATATTGTTCAAAATGATATTCCAAGGGATATTCATGACAATGACGATAGGCTGTTTTAGCAAGTGTGCAAAATTTCAAGTAATATGTGGATTGTAGTCTATTTTATAACACATATCGACACGTTTCTTGTATTTTTTCTAATATTCTACATGTAAATTTAACATTTATTCAAAAATATCCACACACTACTTGAACTATCCGAGAAGTTACACTATCCGAGAAGAAATTTGCAAATGAAGTCAGTAAGCCGTCTTTGTTAAAAATCTTCTCGGATATTGTTAATCTCATATTCTGGAACTCAAGTTAAAAAATCCGGTAATCCATTTTCCAAAAGTTCAGAAGACCGCTTCGATTCAGCGGTGGGAAACCAGCGCTGGTTCCATTCTATGATGTGCCTGTTGATACTACCCTGCGAAAGTTCAGCGTAACGCTCGGTTGTCGTTATGGAAGAGTGTCCAAGAAAATTTTTTATCACCATTATCGGTACACCTGCCTCCAACATATGGGTTGCGGTTGAATGTCTCATAGTATGCGGTGAATAGCTATACTCGCGAAACAGAGTTGGATACTGTTTCTTTGCAAGTCCGAGATACTTCCTGAAAATTTCTTCGATGCAGGATATGCTCATATGCTCGTTGGTCTGGCTGGAGAAGATGTGCCGATTCAAATCGGTTACGATCCCAAAACGGATTAAATATTCTTTCAGTAATTGTGCACAAGGTCTTGCGATTATAATTCGTCGAGTTTTACCGCCTTTTCCTGTTATAGTGAGCTTTGCATTGTCGTCCTGAAATTGCACATTGCGTACTACAAGATCGCAAGTTTCCTGTGCTCTCGCACCGCTGGCGTACATCAAGTTGAGCAGCATCTTGTTACGCATACCGATTTTCGTTTTACTATCAGGCATATTAATTAAAGCCGATACTTCATCGCGGGTAAATACCGTCCGAGATTTTCTCAGCGGTGTTTTAACCGGGACCCGCTTGACGGCGTTCATAAAAACAGTTGCTGCGTCAATGTTCCTGTTTTGTGTATACTCGCCAAAGGATGAGAGTGCGGTCAGACGCAGGTTTCGTGTTGTAACAGACGATTTGCGCTCAGTTTCCAACCACAGCAAAAAGCTATTTATTGTGTCGAAGTCCAACAGCTTGAATCTGATGTCGTTTGCAGAGATATTTTTCTTGTCGAATAGATATTCTATCAATAAACGGAAAGAATATTTGTATGAGCGGATGGTGTTCTGGCTCAGACCTTTTGAATAAGGCATATATTCTGTGAAGAAGTTTTCAAGCAAATCCATAAATTCGAGGGTTTTATTCTTCATAGAGGGTCTCCGAGAACACGCCATCCCCATAGGATTCGAAGCGTTCGATATACTCTGGGAACATGTCGCCGTTGAATTTTAGATACTTTTCAGTCCCGTTCATATCAGAATGTCCAAGATACACGGATAAAAACGGTACCGAATCATCTATTAGACGGCCATTCTTTTCAGCCTGTGCAAAAGACTTGACAGCGAACAGATGCCGGAAACAATTTAGACATTGCCCTCGTTTATGAGGTTCCGGCTTCACATAGATTCCGGCGGCTTGTAAAATCTGAATGAACACAAATTCCGCCGCTCTCCTATGAAAGTGTTTTTTGTCGGTTTTACCTGCGGGGAACACAAAGGCATTTGGATTGTTTGCAAGTCCCATTGCTGCGATGTAGCCCCGCAATATTTCTGTCAAGCTCTTACTCATAGGCACGAACCGCTGCTTATTGCATTTAGTGTGTTTCAGCCAAAGAACTCCATCATCAAGGTTGACATCACTTATTTGGAGGGAGAGGGTTTCGCTCAAGCGTAAACCGCACCCATACAGCAATCTAAGCAGCATGGGAAACATAAACCTGACATATCGGCTGGTCGGGCGGCTCTTCACGTACTCAAGTGTATCCACTGTATGAAATATCTTTTCAATTTCATCCTCAGAAAAAAGATACGGAACGTAGCTGTCTGTGCACTTCGGACGTCTCGGAATAAAAACGGAGATCTCACAAAACCTCAGATACTCAAGAAATTTGCGTAGTATGCTTACTTTCACACTCACAGTCCTTGAAGTATTGATTTCTAAAAGTTGCTTAATCCAGCCGTTTACAATACCTTCATCTATGGTTTTTTCAATCACTCCGATTTCCACCAAATAACGGTCGAAATTGGACAGAGCCACACGTATGTTGATGCGGGTATTGAGAGCGGAAGTTGTATTTCTCAGTGCGATGTGTTCCTCAAGTTCATCCTTGAATATGCTTTTAAATGCTGACATCATAGCACCACCTTTCCAGCAAGGAAATCTGCAAACCCGTCTGTAGCCTTGGGGACGGCAAGTGCATATGCCCTTAACTGTTCGATGTCAAGACGTGCATAGCTTTTAATGGCGTTTGTGTCGATGTGACCAAGCGTCTTCCTGACAACATCATACGGGATATTGTCGTTCACCATGGAACTGGCAAGCGATGAACGGAACGCATTCGACCCCGCTCTGCGGGCACCGGCTTCTATTCCGGCTCTTCGCAAGTTTCGTCGAATAATTATGCCAATATTTGTGATGTGATTATACGGCACTGTCTTATTCAGAAAAATGCAAGGGTTGTTACTGTTAGGGCGTTCGTCCTTTATATAGCACTGTATAGCCTCCTTAATTTCCGGCAGTAAAGGCAATTCTAATGGGGAGCCTGTCTTTTTCTGAACAAGCCGAATGACATCGGCATCAAAGTCAACTTCGTCAAATGAGAGTAATGCAATGTCGCTGCTTCGGATTCCTAACCGGGTTACCAGCAGAACAACAGCATAATTACGTTTGCTGTTGTTTCTTGCCGTGTTTTCTAATTGCTGTATCTCCTTAATGGAGTAAACCGATGGCATCGGTTGTGGGTGTTTGTATAGCGGAATCACATGCGAATAATCCCGATCTGTGTATCCTGCATTAACCAAAAATCGCAGGAATGTCCTTACTGGCGTCAGGTAACAGTTGCTTTTGAGCGCACAGCACGCTGCCGACACATTGCTTGCATTGATAAACTCAGGACATTCACAGCCGATGCTGACGAGGTTTTCGAGAAACCACCTGTCTCTTTTGATATATAGTTTTATGGAACTCTCTCTAAGTCCGTTTCGTGTGCAATGCTCACTGTAGCTGATAAGCAATTGTTCCAATTCGGCTGGTAATGCGTTTGAAATTGCGTTGTTGTTCTGATTTGCCATTTCATAATCCTCCGTAAACTTTATTCAGCTTTTGCTGTGCTGATAGTTTGTGGAGAATTGGCAGATTAACACTATCCGAGAAGATTTTTAACAAAGACGGCTTACTGACTGCATTTGCCAATTTCTTCTCGGATAGTATAACTTCTCGGATAGTTCAAATTATCCGAGATCTCGGATAACTTGAAATTTTGCACATGTTCT
>DNNJ01000061.1:0-1189 GCA_003487955.1 Clostridiales bacterium
TATAAGCACCAAAACTTTTATCATTTATTCCCAATTCTATCTGTTAAAAAAATGCATCAGCTAGTGTTAATTATGCAACAAAAGTACAGCAACAAAACATATTCCAGCATTAAAGTTCTATATTTAACACAACATCATCTTATATTTACGCGATTTATCAGTAGTTTTTCACAATAAGACATTTATACGTTCAGAAAAATGGTTTAATTTGTTTTTAATATTTCATGATCATCCGCAAAAATTCTTTTAATCAATAGCATTATCCACCTGTCTTGACAAACACTTGGAAGTGATCAATCAAATAAACAGGACAATTAAAAATAATTATTAAAAACTATAGCGGGTATGGCCTATAATTGTTCACTGTTAAATTGTACTCCATAAAACAAAAAAAATATAAAACCGTGACAAACAGAAGAAATTTTATCAGACAAATGGCT
This sequence comes from Clostridiales bacterium, assembly GCA_003487955.1. GTDB lineage: Bacteria > Bacillota > Clostridia > Tissierellales > Sedimentibacteraceae > Sedimentibacter. Next base: position 441 of record DNNJ01000061.1, read on the forward strand.
GTAGCCGGAATTGCGAGTACAATACCGTCCATAACTCACTCAAAACCTGATTTTAACCAAACAGGTTCTTTGAAAAAAAGTAGTGACCAAAAACTAATCTGGGCCAATCTTTTGCATCTCAGTTACAACATGTGGGAAGACAATGTGCCGTTAAAATACCGGGACGAAAATTATCAATGCTCGACTTGTCAGGAAGCCAGAGAATGGGCTCATCCCTACAGGTCTTTTTTAACTTTTGACGATTTAACATGGAACACTCTCCTCCAAGAAATGGCTGACGTAGGGATGAATACGGTAGTGATAGATCTTGGAGATGCAATTCAGTATGAAAGTCACCCTGAAATAGCAGTAAAAAATGCATGGTCGAAAGATAAGCTAATATCGGAACTTGCTAAAATGAGAAAATTAGGGCTGGAACCTATTCCTAAATTGAATTTTGCTACGACTCATGACGTTTGGATGGGTGAATATTCACGAATGGTTTCTACGACGAAATACTATTCTGTATGCAGGGATCTTATCAGTGAGGTGATTGAATTGTTCGGTACCCCCCGTTTCTTTCACATAGGAATGGATGAAGAAACTGCGGCCCACCAGGTCCGTCAAGACTACGCCGTGATACGCCAGAACGATTTATGGTGGGGAGATCTTTATTTCTATATCGGCGAAGTGGAAAAGAAAGGAGTACGGGCTTGGGTATGGTCGGATTATGCCTGGCACAAACCGGAACTTTTCTTTAGAAAAATGCC
>DNNJ01000061.1:1521-3372 GCA_003487955.1 Clostridiales bacterium
AGCAATCACTCCAACGATATAAACATGGAAGGGACCGTAGATTACGGGAAAAAAGTGATTGATCAATCAAGGCTTTACGGTTTCATGACGGCTCCATGGAGACCTACCCTTACACCCTGCCTGGATAAACATAAACAAGCAATTGCACAAATAGGAAGAGCAATAAAAAATTATTAACGCATGCGTAACTTGAATAAATTACAAACGACATGAGATCATTTACATTAAAGCTTTGTTTTGTCTCGCTGGCAGTGAGTAGTTTTTTTGGTATGGCATACGGTGGAGCTGTATCTAACAACTTGAAGCCTAAAACCAGTGAGCAAAAAGTCTTTAAGGCAGGTGCTGCAACGGCTAACATCACCCCGTTTCTTGGCGGTGCACTGATTGGAGAATGGAATCAGCCGCCGGCAATTGAAGTGCATGATGAATTGCATGTTCGCTGTTTAATGCTTGACGATGGAAAAACTAAATTAGTCTTCGTTGTTGTAGATGTTTTAGGCTTGCATCAGGATCTGGTCGATGCAGCTATAAGGTTAATTTCAGAAAGAATGGATATCCCATCTTCCAATATCATCATATCCGCTATTCATACTCATTCGGCTGTAAGCGCAATGGGAACAGGAGAAAAGCGACGCAGTTGGGATTTTGACACGTTTGACCCCTATCAGGAGTTTGTGATTCAACGAATAGTCGATGCAGTACAACTTGCTGCCAACCATTTGGAACCTGCACGGATTGGATGGGGGTCTGTTGCTGTGCCCGAACATGTTTTTGTCCGCCGTTGGAAAATGAAGCAACCGGTGATTAATCCTTTTGGAGAATACGATAAGGTTATGATGAATCCCGGCCACAGCAACTCCAACAAACTAACTCCCGCTGCTGTACCCGATCCCGAAGTCTCTTTTATTTCAGTCAAATCAACCGAAGGACGTCCCATAGCATTACTTGCAAATTATTCGCTTCACTACGTGGGAGGAACACTTAAGGGACACATCTCGGCAGACTACTTTGCTGTTTTTTGTGACCATATTCAAGAACTACTTAATGCTGAAAGACAGGACCCTCCGTTTGTAGGGATTATGTCAAACGGCACTTCTGGCGATATCAACAACATCAACTTCAGCGGTTCTCCTGAAAAAAATGCTCCTTATGCAAAAATGAAATACGTGGGTAGGAATGTCGCTCAAAAAGTATTTGAAGCTTCCAGGTCAATTGCCTATCACGATTGGATTCCTTTAAAAGCTAAACAGAAAGAGGTTACCCTGAAAGTGCGAAAACCCGATAAAAAAATGGTTGAATGGGCCAAAATCATCCTGGCCAGACCCGATTCGATCAAATCGTCTCATTCGCTTGAAAAGACCTACGCGGAAAGAACGCTGAATCAGCTAAAGAGGCCTGATCAGGTGTCTGTTCGTTTACACGTGTTTGGTATTGGTGATTTAGGAGTAGCGAGCATCCCGTTTGAAGTGTTCGCGGAAATCGGATTGGAAGTAAAAGCAAAAAGTCCGTTTAAACAAACATTTGTTGTTGGGCTGGCAGATGGTTATTGGGGTTATTTACCGACTCCGGCACAACACGAACTGGGAGGTTATGAAACTTGGCTAAGCACGAATAATGTTGAACTCAAAGCGTCTGAAAAAATTGTATCAGAATTATCAAAACAGTTTTCATTGATAAAAAGCAATTGATAGGAAGTATATGGAACTAAACGATCGTATTTTGATAAACTCGACAGATGGCGATGAATTTATCATCCGCAGACTTCTGAAAAGTGATCGAAGTGGTTTGCAAGAATTTGGGAACTCTTTATCTAAAGAATCGACCGCCACCTTTTTACCTCATTCCTACGAC
>DNNJ01000061.1:3533-3996 GCA_003487955.1 Clostridiales bacterium
CCTTTTTACCTCATTCCTACGACGCCAATACCGTAAACGCATTCCTTGAACGTTCCGAGAAAGGCCAGGATCTCACTCTTGGACTTTTCAATAATGATACAATGGTTGCGTACTTCTTCCTGTGGTACTACACTAATCCCATACCGTTACTTGGAATCGGAATACTTGACGAGTACCAGGGGAAGGGATTTGGCAAAAAGCTGATCCAATTCCTGATCGATGCCGCGCGTCGGACAAACCGGGATGGTATTGAATTAACCACGTTGCCGGATAACCATCGCGCGTACGCGTTATATGAACAGGTAGGTTTTCGTCATTATGCGGATGTGAATAACTTGGCAGGTGACGGACGCGTTGTGACAGAACGAGCCATGTTTCTGCAATTCAATTCGGCTGCTTCACCATCGGTAGACCTACACAAACCTCCCATTGATTTTAACCCATAAACGGAATAATAAATGAA
>DNNJ01000196.1 GCA_003487955.1 Clostridiales bacterium
ATGCCAATAACATTTTCAACACCGCACATGTGGACTTTGGGAATATTCCGCAGCCGGGATTCTGGCTGGCGGGAGGTATAAGCATAATGTTCAAGTGACATTAATTTAATCTAAACACGAACAAGACTACTTACAATCACTCCGTCAGTGTAATAAATGGCAAAGTTTTTTCATCGGCGTCTGGTTTTCAGAATAAAAAACGCGTTCAACTCAGGACGCGTTTTCCCATTGTTACCCATCTACTACACAACAATTTACCCTTCTGCCTATCTTTTGGAAAAAAAGTGTTTCCATGTTTCTGTTTATTGTTTTTGGACGCTTGTAAATGCTGTTGGCTTTTGCCAGCGAAAATATCGTGCATGTTCAATAATGTGTCTCTGTTGGTATGCAGTTGATTGTGGAGCTACTTATTCTCCCTGATGACAAGCTGGCAAAAAGGATTTACAGAAAGTGCTTGAAGATAGCAGATGAACAAGATTCAGTGCAAAGGCAGATTTACAAGTATAATGTAAATAAACTGCCGTATGGCCTGCATTTTAACAATCTACACAAGGATAAAGGGAAAGTCAAAAAAAAATTACGGGCTGCTATGAGACGCAGAAAGGAAGCGGTAAGCTAAAGGAATTTTTCAAGAATTAACTAAAGAATGTTAAATATTGAAAGAAATTTGTAGAGATAAAAAAAAGAAACTACTTTTGCAGTGCACTATATCACTAATACAGTATATCAGGCTATATTTCGAATAAAAATCCAAAATATGATAAATATCTCCAATCTCTCTTTTAGATACGGCAAGAAGGAAGTTCTAACCAATATTTGCATGAAGCTCGAAACCGGGAAAATTTACGGACTACTTGGTGAAAACGGCGTGGGAAAAACCACCCTATTGAAGATAATATGTGGATTGCAAGAGCCTTCTGGCGGAAGCTGTGCCGTATTCAACGAAAACCCATTCCGCCGGAAGCCTTCGTTTCTGAACCGAATTTACTACTTGCCTGAAGAAACGGAATATATCCAGAACGATTTCACTATTAAGTATTTCGCAAAAATCAACGCACCCTTTTATCCTAAGTTTGATAACATTAAATTAGATACTATTTTGAAAGAGTTTGACGTGGACTCAGACAGGAAATTAAACAAACTCTCGTACGGGCAAACAAAAAAAGCAGCTATCGCCTTTGCCATTGCTACAAACGTGGATTTACTACTATTAGACGAACCGAGTAATGGACTGGATATTCCTTCGAAAACCATATTCCGTAAAATCATGGCCGAGTATTGCCTGGACACCACATGTACCATTATTTCAACGCATCAGGTGCGCGACTTGGAAAACATTATTGATCCTATTATTATTCTCGACAATCGTGCCGTGTTACTCAACGAAAGCCTCGAACGAATTTCCGAGAGACTTTATTTTGGTATCGAAAACACATTACCGTACAACACACTCTATTCCGAACCTACCCTCGGCGGTTATTTGTGCGTAAGTGAAAACAACGGTCAAGGGGAGAGCCGTGTAAATCTTGAAGCATTGTTCAACACAACCATGCAGCACAAATCAAAAATCAAAGAACTTTTTAAAACAGCATAAATTATGAACAATATATTCCAATTCGACAGATTTTTTAAACTTATAGCAAGAGGCCTTGTACATCGATCGAAAGTTATAATGCTAGCTGCTATTGGTTTTATGGGATTATCCCTCGTCATTTTTCTAACAAATGTACTGAACGGAAACGAATTTTTCAGCCTTAATTTCAGAGCCAACACATTAAGCACAACACTAATTTTTATGTTTATTTTTTCGCCGTTCATTTTCTTTTTCTCAGTAAATCATCCAAAAAAAGGATTGACTGAAGTAATGTTGCCAGCATCCGCACTGGAGAAGTACTTAGTCATGCAATTTTTCTGTATTATCATTGCACCGTTTCTAACACTTCTTTTCTATGGGAGTATAGATGCACTATTAGCAACACTTTTTCCAAGATTGTTCCGAGGATATGCCTTTGTTGAAATCTATAATTTTAGCGACTTTAATTGGGAAAGTTATATGATATTTTTCCTCATGCAACAAGTCTTTATGTTTTTCAATCTTTACTTCGTCAATCACAAACTATTGAAAACATTCGGGTCGGTAATGCTTCTACAGATCGCTTTTATCATATTGTTCTTACTAAGCATTAAGCTAGTGGTACCTGAAGTATTCGAAGGAGATACCGGACTAAAAATGAACATCAAGATTCCTAATGGGGACTCGCTTTTAATTCAAAAAGGTAGCCATTCTGCTATCGTACTGGAAAAGATTTTCAGGATTTTTATTGATATCGTTGCCCCTATCGCACTTATTTTCGGCTCCTATTTCAAATTGAAAACAAACAGATACTGATCGGCTATGAACTTCAACGAACATAAACCCATATATCTTCAGATTTCAGATAGCATCTGTGAGAAAATTCTCAATGACGAGTACCGCGAAGACGAGCGAATCCCATCCATCCGTGAGTTGGGGGCAATGCTCGGAGTAAACCCCAACACCGTGATGAGAAGTTTTGAGCACCTGAAGTCTATTGATATTATTTACGATAAACGAGGCGTGGGTTTTTTTATCTCACCTAATGCCAAGTGTGCCGTAAAAAAAATTTATAAAGAAGAATTCATGAATACAGAACTTCCGGCTATTATCAAAAAGATAGAACTTCTGGACATAAATATTAATGATTTAACGGAAAAAATCAATAAAGAATTAGAAAAGCAAAAGAACTTAAAAGTTAATCATACTTAATTTTTATAACTTTAACAGTATTATGTATTGCATAGTATTATTCAAAGCACTAATTTCGCACTATCGAAAGAATTGTTGCACTCAAATTCAATTAGGACACACCAATTAATAAGATCTTCTTCATGATCAAACTCAAAAAAATAAACAAATC
>DNNJ01000052.1 GCA_003487955.1 Clostridiales bacterium
TTTGACAAAAAAATAAGCCTTTTCAGGCTTCTCAAGGCTTTTTCTTCTATTCAACTGTCAAAGACCCGATTAGGGGTGTTTTTATGCGGGTTATTTTGCCGAAATAACCAATAGGACTGATTTTGGATGGATGACAGATTATCGTCATGCAGGTAAGTTATGATTACGTTAATGATAATCTTGCAGGAAAATAATGTTATATATAGAAAGATTATATAAGAAGAGGAAAAATGGGGTGGGAGTGAAACAATGCGTATAACGATTGAGTTGCATAGTGATAAGGAATTAATTTTACCTATCCATTATAACCATATATTGCAGGGATTCCTGTATAGAAACCTAACAGATAAGGATTATCGTACCTTTCTCCATGATAAAGGCTACCAGTTAGGTGACAAAAACTTCAAGCTTTTTACTTATTCCCGCTTACTGGGCAAGTTCCGGATGTTGAAGGATGCCGGCCAAATAGCATTTTCATCACCTTGCAAACTGGTGGTTGCCGCCGGAGTGGAGCAATTTATTACTGACCTGGCTGAAACCCTAATCAAATCAGACCGTTGTTTCCTGGGCGATATTCCGGTGGAAATAAAAAGCATATCGGTACATAAGAAGTTCACACCTTCTGATAAGGTGCAAATAAAGATGTTATCGCCAATAGTTGCCCACAGAACAATTCTGGAGGGAGACAAAAAACGAACCGATTATTATTCTCCCTGGCAAAAAGAGTTCGGTCAACTGGTAACCAGCAATCTGCTAAAAAAATATCAGATCCTTTATGGAGAAATACCCGAGCCAATTGATTTTCGGGTAATTCCGAATGGCAACCAGGAAGCCAGGTTTGCCAGGATAATAAACTATAAGGACTTTTTCATCAAAGCCTATGCGGGAATATACTGGCTGAAAGGCAACCCCGACCTGATTGAAGTTGCCTATAATACTGGCCTGGGTTCCAAAAACTCGCAGGGGTTTGGATGCTGGGAGGTGGTGGGGTAGGGAAAGATGAAAATTTGAATATATTCCCTGCTCAGAATTATAACAGATGCACATGACCTGTTCAAAAAGATTATGGGAGGTGAAATTAAATGAATTTACCGTTATTGACGGCCAAGATTGGTGAAGCATGCGCTGACGAGGATATGTTTAGTGTACTGTATCAAGAGCCCAAGCTTAATATAGACGAGGATAACCGCCAATATATTGTCTTTATGGTTTTTGACTTAAGAAAAAATGAAATTAGTTTTGAAGATATGCAGCCATACAACAGTGAAGCAGTCAGACGATACAAATATTTCGGCAACAATAAAGCTGCTGCCACCCAATTTCATGTGGTAAGAGAAGATGGAAATTTTTCTTACTTCATGGGATTGTGGAAAAATCTTCGTACTTTATTGGAGGCACATAAACTAAATAAATTATCAAGCCAACTATTGGAGTTGATTAAGGCTGGTTTAATAGATGCAGATACCGGCTGGCTGGTTCCAGAAAAAATGACCTATGCAATTCAAAATAAAGATCTTGAATTGAAATATGATGGGGAGAAAAAAAGGTTTCTTCACAAAACCAACGTCCGAACAGAAAATATCACCATGGAAGCACTGGTTAGAAGAGCAGTTGGTGGTACCAACAAAGATCAAACTGTGCTTCTAATACCGCAAATTAAGAAAAAGGTTGGAGAACCTATTGAAATTTCTAACCATGAAGATTATTTGGAGTTAATAAAACGGGTCCATAAGCTGGAGGAAGAAAGTAGTGAAACGTCTGAAAAAACCAAAAAAAAGACAGTTATCACGCCTGAAGCCTGCTATATATGCGGCAAAAAAAAAGATGGTTTAGGTTGTGCGGATTACTCAACCAAATTTAGAAGAGATGGCATTAATAAAGTCTTTACTACTACTACCATTAACTATGCTCAGAAAATCGAAAAAGAAGGACATGAGCATAATTATAGTTTTTGCAAAGACTGTTTTGATAACCTGCGCCAGGGGGAAAAAGTTGTATTAAATCGTTTGACCACTCGTCTTGTGGGAGAGAGAACATTTATTCTCCCGGAAGGACTATTAAAGGACTTCGATTATAAAAATATTTATGAAATCAAACAGGAAATTGATTTTGTATTTAAATCCAGAGATGCTGAGAGTTGGATAAGTGGGATTGAGGCAGAAACTCGATTCCTACAGTTGGGGTGTTTTAATCTGAATTTTTTTATTTCTGATACGGATGGAAATTCAGTAACAGTTTTGCAGACCATCAGCGATGTCAATAATAGATTCTTGATGGAAATAGTTGAAGCCTTTAAAAAATCTTTGACGATGGTAACGGAACACATAAAATATTTCTCTTTGGGCAGCATTTATCGCGTTATCCCGGTGAAGAGTACGAAGAAGGGCAATCAGACCAAACAGGTAGATGCAGGTCGGGTATTATCACTTTATAAAAGTATTTTAAAACGGGAAAAAGTGAGAACTGATTTATTATATCGCTATGCACTGGATGCACTAGATAAAGGCTTAAAACAACTAGCAGGCAGCGAGATACGGAATTATTTCAATTTGGAATTGAAAAGATTCACTGCAGGTAAAGAAGATTACTATATAAAAAAAATAATGTTTTCCTATATAGTAATCTTGCAGGCTATGCAGGAAATAGGTGTTTTAAGCGAGCTAATATTTGAGAATTTTCAAGAGGGGGAATGCAAGGTTATGGATGAGAGACTACGGCAAGATGAATGTCCAGAGAGCATATGGGATGCGGAAATATTTTTGGAAAATCAGCGTTTTACAAGCGAAGCCAGAGCCTTATTCTATCTGGGTTTGATTATGAAAAGGGTCGCTATTGCGCAGTCTTCCAAGGGACATAAAAACAAACCTATCCTTAAAAAAGTTAACTTTCAGGGTATGAGCCAGAAAGACATTTTACGGTTTTATGAGGATGTGGTTGAAAAACTACGGCAGTACAACAAAATCAACTTCTATACAGAATGGCTGATGAACCGTTTTCATTACTATATGGGGTCTGCCTTGACCCAGGGAGAATGGCATTTAAACGAGCATGCCAATGTGTTTTTTATTATGGCGGGCTATGCTTTCCAGGTTGGCAAAAAGTCTTCGCCGGATTTGAGCAATGAAGAACAAAAAACTGTGGAAGACGAGAATACTAATATTTCAGCGGAGGAGGACGAGAATAATGGCGATAGTGCGGAATAACAGTGAATTTATTTTTGGCTTTGAGGCTATTATGACTAATGTGAATGGAGATCCGGATCAGGAAAATAAACCGCGCATGGACTATGAAACCATGACTGCCTTAGTGAGCGATGCCCGGAGGAAGAGGGATATACGGGATTTTTTAAAGAATAAGGGTTATAACATTTTTGTGGATGTTCTGGCTGATCAAAAAGTTCCCATGGATAAAATGCTGGCCGCAGTCTTAAAAGACTTCATGAGTAAGCCGGAGAGAATCGAATTAATCAAAGCTGAACAGGAATTTCTTCGTGATAATTGGCTGGTTGACGAAAAGTGGGCTGATATCTATGGTGAATTAAAAAAACTGGCTAAAGAGAAGAAGACGAAAGAACAGGCAGCGGCCTTTAACAATGCATTGTTCACAGAGATTATTAAACAAAAGTTAATTGATATTCGTTTGTTTGGCAGTGCTATGGCCGTAGAGGGATTTTCCAAAACTTATACTGGAGCAGTACAGATTACCTGGGGATATTCTTTACATCCGGTGGATTTGGTGGAATCAAACAGCATTACGTCTATCATGAACGACGATAGTTCTACTTTTGGCAAGAAATATAAATTGTATTATGGCCATTTTGCACATTACGGAACTATCAATAAATACGCGGCTAAGCTTACGGGGATGACTGAGGAGGATCACCAGGTCTTTTGTAAAGCTTTGGTGCAGAGCATGCATAATAATCAAACGGATAGTAAGCAGGGACAAACTCCGCAATACTTCCTCGAGATTATTTATAAGCCTGAATTTGACGGGTACTTAGGTGACCTTAGGCGTTTTGTCACAATAAGTGATGATAAAGAAAATGTGCGCCGGTGGTCAGATATTAAAGTAGATTTTACTGAATTGGACGCGAAGATAAAGATAATGCAAGATAAAGGCTTTGTGGAAGAGGTTAGAGCCTGGATACATCCTAGCGTAGATATTGCTCAAATGATATACTTTCCTGAACATAAACCAATAGAATTATTGGCTCCTATTCTTTAGGAAGGGTGAAGTTTATGGATATTCTAGCTTTTCATCTGCGGGGGAAAATGGCTCATTTTCGCAAATACTATTCTAATTCTTCTGCCTTAAGCTATTGGGTGCCGCCGCGTACGACGATAACCGGGATTATTGCGGGATTATTGGGTATGGAACGCGATTCATATTATGAGCAATTCTCATTACATGAATGTAAGGTAGCTCTAGCCTTATGTTCACCATTAAAAAAAACTATGCAGAAGATGAATTTGCTCATGATTAAGAGTTCTAACGACTTGAATGGTTCGGCTGATTATCATTCTCAGACCGCTACTGAGTTTATCATACCTATGGATTTGGTGAACGGATATCTTGATTATAGGGTTTTTATACACCATAAAAACATAGCAATACAGACTGATTTATGTAAACTTTTATCACCGGACAATCAATCCTTTTATTGCAGTAAAGGCATAGCCTTTGCCTTGGGCAGTGCACAAAATTTGGGCTGGATTGAAACAGATAGAGTATATCAAGGTGAACCTCTGCCTGGAGCTGAAGAAAAATGTCATATTTCAACCGTGGTAGCGGTTAGAGACCTAACTCATTTGGAGCTGGTAACAGACATAACCCATAGTTATCTAAAAGAGGATCTGCCTTTAGAATTTGACAGTAGACGTAATTTGACTGCTAAGGGCAAAGGGGAGTTTATCATTAATGCTAATGGTACAGGAATTTGGGGCAGCGCTGACAAGTTGGTTCAGTTGGATAATGGCGAAGTGATTGCCTGGATGCAATAAAATGGAGAAATATAAAGTGTATTGGGCACATTATAATAAAAAGATAAAACAGAGGTTACCTGAGCATTTAGAGCTTGTAAGCAGGGGATGCCGAGCAGCAGTATCCGAATATATTGATTTTGAAGGCATAAATGCTCAGCAGTTCGAAAACCTAGTAGTGCCGTGCGGAAGATACCATGACCTGGGCAAATATACTGAATATTTTCAGGATTATATGCTTAAAGGGCAAGATTCTGCTGATAAAGACCATGCACATATATCGGCTTTATTTGTCTATAATTTGCTAAATGCCAACCAAGACAGTCAAAGTAATATGGTATTGATTAGTAAATATTTGTGCTATCTTGCAGTACGTTTACATCACGGAAATCTGCGGGTTCATGGGTTGAATATGAACCCGCAGGATATGAGTAAAAATTTGCAAAACAAACAAAAGAACCTATTGAAAAATGCAGAAAAGATATTAAAAGAATTCCCCGATAGGTTCAGCATGCAAGACTTTAAAGACTTATTAATTTTAGAGAATAGCGTATTGGAAAGCATTTGCGATATTCCACACCATTTAAAAAGTGCTAGGTGTAAAAATGCTCAATGGTTTTTCTTCCTGATTTTATTGTTTTCTATATTGATTGACCAGGATAAGCTGGATTCAGCGCAAATTGGTGCAAGAGAAAGAAAACAAATTAGCCCGGATAGGATTCCTGCATATCTTGCGGATAAAAATAAAGGGCAGGATGGAGAATTAGATAAGAAAAGAGAAGATGCAAGAAGAGAAATTATGGAAGTTCTGACCAAAATGACTGATCGGGAAATATTGGATAATAGGATATATACATTAACTGCCCCTACCGGCATTGGAAAAACCTTAGCCTCTTTGCAAGCTGCTGCTTATTTATCACAGAGGTTAAAGGGGTTGGGGTTAACCAAAATACCTAAAGTAATTACGGCTATACCCTTTGTTAACATAATTGAACAAAGTTTAGAGGATTACCGAAAAATATGTGGTGAAGATGTAAGGCTACTAGCACATTACCATCTAGGGCAAGTGGAAAATCATTTGGATATGAACAGGCCATTGGAAAAGGTGCTGTTAGAAACGGAAGCATGGGAAGCAGATGTAGTAATGACTACTTATGTACAGCTATTTCAATCTTTGTTATCGGATCGTAATCGCAATCTCAAAAAAATCAACAAATTGGCTGGCAGCGTTGTGATTATGGATGAGGTGCAGGCATTGCCGGATAAGTATATGTCTTTAATCGGAGCTGTTATAAGAAGGCTATCAATACATTATGGTACCAGATTCATTTTGATGACAGCAACACAACCTAAAATAATGCAGTTTGCGGATTTACTTAAAGATAATATAAGCAACTGTAAACCGACCATTGAGTTATTGTCCCACAATGATACTTATTTTGCCAAATTAAGAAGAACCCAGTTTGTTTCCTTAATTGAGAACAAACCGATAAGTGAAGATCAGTTTTTGGAGGATTTTCAGTCAAAATACAAAGAAAAACAAGCTGCTTTAATAGTGGTCAATACCATTAAAAGAAGCCTGGATCTTTACGGAAAGCTACGAGATAAATATCCACGGCGGATTTTATATTTATCAACGAATATCTTACCAATAGCAAGAAAGAAGGTCATAAAGCGAGCCAAGCGGTATTTGAAATGGAAGATCCCTTTCATATTGGTATCTACTCAGACTATTGAAGCGGGAGTGGATTTGGATTTTGATATGGCCTTTCGAGATTTGGCGCCCTTACCATCGCTAATACAAACGGCAGGCCGAGTAAATCGAAATAACAGCAAAGAAGAGAATTCACCTGTTTATATAACTGAAATAGCGAATGATTGCGGGTTGGTTTATGGGACTGATCAAAAGAATAGAATCGTAGATAGGAATTTGCTTTTTTC
>DNNJ01000367.1 GCA_003487955.1 Clostridiales bacterium
TGAGCTGACAAAGTATCAGAAAATAAATATCTCAAACGGTCCCGGAAAACTTTGCAATGCTTTAAAAATTACAATAAAACACAATGGAACGGATTTGACAGGCAATGAAATCTATGTTGAAGATGACGGCTTTAGAGACTTTAAAACAGAAAGAAGCAAGCGTATCAATATTGACTATGCGGATGAAGCAAAAGATTTTTTGTGGAGATATACAATTCATTAAAAAATGACTTGACAAAATTACATATTATAAATATAATTTGATTATCAAAGTAATTGGGGTGGTTTAATGAGTAATCATGAAACGGTAAATGAAATACTTGTAAGGCTTTTCGCTAACATCTTGTATATCGAGGAAAGATGCCTGAGAATAGGAGAATTTAACGATTTAACCATAACAGAAATGCATTTAATAGAAAATATAGGATTTTCAACTGAACGCACCATGTCTGATACTGCCAAGGCTGTAAAGGTTACTTCAGGTACATTAACAACTGCCATAGACAATCTTATTAAAAAGGGATATGTGGAAAGACGTCGCTCATCAGAAGACAGAAGAGTTGTAAAAATACGACTTACAGAAAAGGGTAAAGAAGCATTCAAATTCCATGAAGATTTTCATAAGGATATGGTAATAAGCGCGTTACAGCAGTTAAACAGCCATGAAGAAGAAGTATTAATCAAAGTGCTTTCAAACATAGAAGTATTTTTCAATGAAAAATACAAATATGCAGGATGGTAATAACTAGGACGTCTACACAGAATGATTAGCATAATATATTGTTTGCGGGAAATTGTTTTCGAAGTCAAAATATTTGAATATGAAAAGAGGTTAACATGGGTATTAGAATTGTAATCGACAGCACTTCAGACGTAACAAATGAAATTATTGAAAAATACAATATCAAAATGGTTCCCTTAACTGTCAATTTTGAAAATGGATCATTTTTAGACAAAGTTGAATTAAATTCCAAAGAATTTTTTGAAAAACTTGAAGCTGCAGAAAAACTTCCTACTACAACATTAGTATCACCGGGAGCATTTGTTGAAGCATTCAGTGAAATATTAATGGATGGAGACCAGGTGTTGGGATTGTTTCTTGCTTCTGAATTTTCCGGTACATACGATTCAGCCCTCATGGCTAAGAATATGATTGGCAGTGATGATATTCACATTATTGATACAAGAAGTGTTTGCCTTGGGGCATTTGCGCTTATTTTGGAAGCAATTGAATTAGTACATCAAAATAAGACTATCGAAGAAATAGTTGAAGAATTAGAGAAGCTTAAGGAAAAAATAGTTGCGGTAGCTGCACTTGACACATTAAAGTATCTTGAAAAAGGTGGAAGACTTTCAAAGGGTCAAGCGGTAGTAGGCTCTATATTAAACGTTAAGCCGATTATAACAATTAAAGATGGAAAAATTTCTGTAATTGAAAAAATAAGAGGCAAAAATAAAGCTGTTAAATGGTTTGATGAATGGATAGAAAAGAATAACTATGATTTATCCGACAAAACAGTGCTCTTGTTCCACGGGAAAGCTTACGAGCAACTAAAGCTGTTAAGAGAAGTAATTGAAGATAAATACAAAATAAAAAATATAATCGAGCAAGAAGTTGGAGCGGTTATAGGAACTCACTCAGGTCCGGGAGTATTAGGAATCGGATTTGTAAATAAATAACAGTAAAAACCATGACAATCGTCATGGTTTTTAAATACGTGGATCCTTCACTGTGCTCAGGATGACAAATGTCTTAATTAAATTATAGTCAGTACTGTTTTTCCTTCATCATTTACATCAACATTAACTGAAGAATTTTCCTTTAAAACACCTCTTAAATATGCCTCTGAAATCTCGTCTTCAACATATTTTTGAATTGCACGCCTCAAAGGTCTTGCTCCAAACTTTGTATTATAGCCCTTTTCAAGTATGTGCTCTTTCATTTTATCGGTAACCGTTAAAGTTATTTTCTTTTCTTCAGAATCCTTTTTAACCTCCTTAAGCATTAGCTCAACTATCTCGCTTAATTCTTCCTTGGTTAATTCGCTGAATACTATTATATCATCAATACGGTTCAAAAACTCAGGTCTGAATGCTTGCTTCAGGGCATCCTTTACCTTGGATTCCATTGCTTCGTATTCTTTGTTTCCAAACCCGATTCTGTTAGCCTTAATAGAAGTTCCTGCATTTGAAGTCATGATTATTACTGTATTTTCAAAGTTGACAGTTCTTCCTTGATTGTCTGTAAGTCTTCCGTCTTCCAATATCTGCAGCAATATATTAAATACATCCTCATGGGCCTTTTCAATTTCATCCAATAAAATCACCGAATATGGTTTTCTTCTTACTTTCTCGGTTAAGAATCCTGCCTGGTCAAAACCGACATATCCGGGAGGTGCTCCTATAAGCTTTGATACTGTGTGTTTTTCCATATACTCAGACATATCAAGCCTTATCATTGCCTCTTCATTTTCAAACAGTTCAAAAGCCAAGGTTCTTGCAAGCTCAGTTTTTCCCACACCCGTAGGTCCTACAAATATAAATGAAGATGGTTTTTTCTTTTTCTTAAACCCTGAACGATTTCTTCTTATGGCTTTAGCAAGACTTGTAACAGCAGGATGTTGTCCCACAACTCTTCTGTGCAGTCTTTCCTCTAAATGTATTAATTTATCAGCTTCATCTTCGCTTATTTTCTGTACCGGAATTTTAGTCCAAGCTTCAATAACATATGCAATATCTTCTTCAGTCAATAGTATATTTTCATATTCCTTGGATAGCTCTTTTAATTTTGATTCAATTCTAATTTCAGTTACCTTAAGCTCTGCTGCTTTTTCATAATCATCATTTTCCGCAGCTTCTTCCTTTTCATCTCTGATTCTGTTAAGCTCTGACTTTAAAGCTTCTAACTCAACCAATCCTTTGTTTTTTAAATTTGCTCTTGAGCCCGCTTCATCTATAACATCAATTGCTTTATCAGGAAGGAAACGATCTGTAATATATCTTTCAGACATTATAACTGCCTGTTTTACAATTTCATCGGTTATCTTCACATTGTGATATTGCTCATAATAATCTCTGATTCCTTTTATAATTTCGATGGAATCCTCTATGGAAGGTTCATCCACCATTACAGGCTGGAATCTTCTTTCAAGGGCAGTATCCTTTTCAATATGCTTTCTGTACTCATCCAATGTAGTGGCACCTATAATTTGAACTTCACCTTTGGCAAGTGCAGGCTTAAGTATGTTGGCAGCATTCATGGCTCCCCCTTCAGCTTCTCCGGCACCTACAATATTATGAAGCTCATCAATTACAATTACAATATTGCCTGCTTTTTTGGCTTCATCGATAATTGCCTTCATTCTTGCTTCAAATTGCCCCCGAAACTGTGTACCTGCCACAACCGCAGTTAAGTCAAGGAGGTATATTTCAGTGTTGAAAAGTTTTACGGGCACCTTTTTTTCAGCAATTCTTACTGCCAATCCTTCTGCTATGGCAGTCTTGCCTACACCCGGTTCACCAATTAAAACAGGATTGTTTTTAGAGCGTCTGTTTAATATTTGAACAACTCTGTCAATTTCTCTCTCTCTTCCTATTATTCTGTCTAATTCGCCAAAACGTGCCTGCTCTGTCAAATTTAATCCATAGGTATCAAGATATTTCAGTTTTCTTCGCTTTACTTTTTCCTTTATTTTAGGTCCTGTTCCGGAACTTGAACTTGTATAGTCAACATCCTGTTCATCCTCCGAAGGAATAAACTCACTGCTGTTTGAGCTTGTGTTTCCTGTGAAGGCATTATTCATTAAATTCATCAAGGAATTAATACCATCACTGTTTTCATTAGGCTCCTGAGATAATTTTTCTAAATCCATATCTCCTATAATTTCGGTCAGTTGGTTGTTTATATTCTCAAAGTCCTCAGGCTTCATGCCGCTTTGCCTCATTATCTGATCCATAGGTGCTATACCCTGTTTTTTAGCACAAGGAATGCACAAACCTGCAGTCTGCATTTTGCCTTCAATAATTTTATTTACATATATTACCGCCACATTTTTTTTACATATAGAGCACAACATATTCTTCAACTCCCTTTCTTTGGACATTCCCTAATTGACAAAAGCCTATAGTTGGGGACATTCCTCTATTGACTTTACCCCAAAGACTATCTTTCAATTGAGGTGTGTCCCCTTTCCTATTTAGAGGTGTGTCCCTTTCCTATCTTAAGGTGACTCTATTCCGTTTATCTATTTAAACTATATAAGAAAATTTCTGGTTAATGATAATTTAAACGATTCTATTAAACGATTATAATATAATAATCTTAAAAATGCATTAAAAACTTGTAAAAATTTATAAATAAAACAATATATAGTCTTGACATAAAATATTTAGAATAATATACTGTCAAAAAAATAGACTGTTAATAATAACAGTATCGCTGTTTTACCATGAGAAGGATGATATTTACTTGCAAGGAGGAAATTATGAAGAAAATAAGAATAGGAATTGTAGGGTACGGAAACATTGGCAGGGGACTGGAAATCGCAATAAAGGACAGCCCGGATACAGAATTGGCTGCTGTTTTTACAAGGAGACAGCCTGATGAGGTTAAAATTAAGAGTACCGGAGCTAAGGTAGTAAACATTTCTGAAGCCGAAAAATACAAAGATAGTATTGATGTAATGGTTTTGTGTTCAGGCTCTGCAAAAGACCTTCCCATTCATGGAGTGCAGTTTGCAAAAATGTTTAACACGGTTGATAGTTTTGATACCCATGCCAAAATCCCCGAATATTTAAAAAGCGTTAATGAAAGTGCTTTATCTTCAGGAAAGATAAGCATAATTTCAATTGGCTGGGATCCGGGATTGTTTTCAATCATAAGGATGGTTTCAGAGGCCATACTGCCAAACGGTGACAGCTATACGTTCTGGGGAAAAGGAGTCAGCCAAGGGCACTCTGATGCCATTAGAAAAGTAGATTCCGTAAAAAATGGTATTCAATATACAATACCTATAGAAAGTGCAGTAGAATGTGTTAGGCGGGGAGAACATCCAAATTTAACCAATAGAGAAAAACATATCAGAGAATGTTTTGTGGTTTGTGAAGAATGTGCTGATAAAAACAAAATTGAATCAGAAATTAAAAATATGCCAAATTATTTTGCCGATTACGATACAAAAGTTAATTTTATAAGTGATGAAGAGCTGAAGGCCAACCATTCAAAAATGTCTCATGGAGGACTTGTAATAAGAAGCGGTGTAACAGGGGATGAAAAGCAAAACAATCATACAATAGAGTTTTCACTAAAATTAGAAAGCAATCCTGAGTTTACAAGCAGTGTGCTATTGGCATATGCAAGAGCAGCATATAAAATGAACATGGAGGGTATGAAGGGAGCTAAAACTATATTTGATGTGCCTATTTTCTATTTATCTCCAAGAAAAAGAGAGGACCTTATAAAAGACCTTCTATAATAATTAAAAACAGATCATTTATTGGCAAATTTAGATAAATTTTGTACAAAATCCCTAAGGCTGCTCATCATTTGATGAGCAGCCTTAGGGATTATTTTTGGATTAAAACACTTTATGCTTAATATAATGTAATATAAAAAACCATTACATGAAAATGGTTGGAACGGAATTAATTTAGGAATTTTAAGGCGGTTAACATGGGTATAGTTGTTGTTAAATTTGGCGGAACATCCGTTGCAACTGAAGAAGCACGCAAAGAGGCCATATCCCATATAAAATCTTTGATTGCAGCAGGAAAAAATATAATCGTTGTTGTTTCTGCCATGGGTCGTAAAGGTTCGCCATATGCTACGGATACTTTGATATCTCTGCTTAGAACAGGCAGCAATCTGTCTACATTGGACTTGTTAATGAGCTGCGGTGAAGTGATATCTGCTTGCGTGTTTGCAGATAATCTTATGCAGCAAGGAATTGATGCTGTTGCATTGACTTCAGCACAAGCGGGTATTGTTACCAATGGAGTTTTTGGAAGTGCAGATATATTTGATATTGATACAACTCTTTTAAAAAAGGAGCTATATGAAGGAAAAGTTGTGGTTGTACCCGGTTTTCAGGGAGTGAGTGTTCGAAATGAAATAACAACATTAGGGCGGGGCGGGAGTGATACTTCTGCTGTTGTTATAGGCAGGTTTATGAACGCAGAGTCTGTACACATATTTACAGATGTTCCCGGAATAGCAATTGTAGACCCTAAAATTGTTCCCAAAGCAAAATTTATGGAATATGTAGATATGCATCATATATATGAGCTTTCTCGCTGGGGTGCAGGGATTATCCATCCACGTGCTGTTAAAGAAGCAAAGAAATGTAATCTTGATTTATATGTTCGTTCTACATTTGATAAAGGATTAGGTACAAAAATTGTAAAAGATATGAAAACAACAGGTCCTGTGGGAATTGGAATTATAAAAGGATGCAATTTGTTTGAGGCAGATGAAACAGATAATTTAATAATTGGTAAAGAGGAAAAAAGGGCAGTCCGCAAAACGCCTGATGATAAATATTCGCTTATAACAGTAGTGTTTGGCGGATATAGTGAAGATTATATAAGAGAAACCATTGATACATTACCGATTAAGACAATGCCGTTTTTTAATCAAGAATCTGCTCATATATTTGTTGAAACAAATCGGGTTGAATTATTAGCTAACGAATTATACCGTAAATTGTTTGAAAAGGTTATCACTCTTAAGAGTAACAAGCCGGAGGAAATATAATGAATTTTAAAAAGGATGTTTGTGTAATAGGCGGGGGTGTCATGGGTCTTGCTGCTGCTTACTACCTTCTTAAGGCAGGTAAAACTGTTGTTGTTTTAGAAAAAGCAGAAGTCGGCAGTGGTGCATCAAGCTCCTGTGACGATATGATATTGCTTCAGTCAAAAAAACCGGGTATTGCATTAACATTAGCTATGGAAAGCCTTGAAATGTATAAAGAATTACCTGACGAGTTAGGTGCGGATATAGGTTTTCTATCATTGGGGGGAATGATAATTATAGAAGATGAGAAACAGCTTAAAATTATGGAGGATTTTGTTAAGCAGCAGGTTTCTTACGGACTTGATGTAGAAATTGTAGGCAGGGATACTCTTTATAAAAAGCAGCCACATGTGGCTCGGTATATGATAGCTTCCACATACAGCGCAACGGACTCTCAGGTAAATCCATTATTGCTTATGAGGGCATTTTTACGCAATGGAATTAATATGGGGATGGACGTACTTAGATACACACCTGTACAAGAAATTAATCAAACAGGTGATCATTGGATGGTAAAGGGAGAAAACGGAGTTAATGTGGAATGTGACAGCATTGTTATTGCAGCAGGTGCCTGGTCAGCACATATTGGTGAATTAATGGGGATTGATATCCCTATAAGACCTATAAAAGGTCAAGTTGCTGTTACTGAACAAATTGCACCAATAGGAGAAACAAATTGCTGGACTGCTGCTTATATCGCATCAAAACACGATCCATCCATAATGCCTGACAGAAGTGAATATGACAAAGAAATCGGGTTAGGCTTTGCTTTTTCAAGAACCAGCGAAGGCAACTATCTTATAGGAAGCACTCGTGAGAATGCAGGTTTTGACAAGACTACAAATTTTAAAGCAATTGCAAGAATGTTAGAACAAACACGTCAGTATTTTCCGATAATGAACAAAGTGAATATAATTCGTACCATGGCTGGCTTTAGACCGGGTACAAAGGACGGAAGCCCTATCATTGGTGAGGTTGATGGTTTTCCGGGTTTATTTATAGCAGCAGGGCACGAAGGGGATGGAGTAGCACTTTCGCCGATTACCGGAAAATCAGTGGCAGAAATGGTATGTGGTGCAGGAGAACATAAAAGATTTGATCAACTAAACTTAAGAAGATTTTCAAACAATTAAAAATAATCTTATAGAAATAAAATATATTTATTTAAGAAATTGCGCGATTAATCAATCGCCTGTTAAAAAAATAAAGGAGGGAAAAAGTATGAATTCATCAGGAATAATTATTTGGATTACAACAATTGCATTGTGTGCAGTGTACTTTTTTATTGCTATTAAACAAAAAAAGGAAGCAGAACTCAGTTTTTCTAATTATGCGATCGGTGGAGGGAAAATACCGTTTTTCTTGCTTTTCTTTACACATTTTGCAAACATTATGGGTGTTGGAAATTTCATGGGGCATGCCGGAAGTGCATATATTAACGGGCTGCCGTGGCTTGCTTTTATTGTAGGTGAGCAGGGTTCAAAAATAATATTTGCCATATTCTTTGCAGGTTTAGCAGGAAGAATGACGTACAATACATTCCCTGAGATGATAGACGACCTTATCACCCGTGATAAAGTAACACGAGCACTTAGTGGCTTGTTAGCCGCTTCTATTATGATTGCCTGGGTTGGCGGTCAAGGAAAAGCATTTGGTCAACTTTTCGCAACCTTCACAGGGGTTAGTCCGGAGCCAATTATTATAATATTTACAATAATGTTTGTAGTATATACAACTATGGGAGGAATGTTGTCTCTTGTGTGGATGGACCTCATCCAAGGGTTGATATGCGTTATTTTCGGCGGAATATTCTATATTATCGCATTCTCAAAAATTGATTTCAGTATGGCAGTATTAGGTCAACAATTAGCAGCAGTTGGAAAGGCAGAATTATTTACATTTGCCGGAACAGATAAAATAAGTCTGATTACAAAGTTTGTTACAGGTTGTATAGGTATTCTTGTTGCACAATTATACTGGCAGCCATGCTTTGCAGCAAAGAATCCTTTAATTGCAAAACGCTCCATGTTTTATGGCGGCGGTGTAGCTATAGTGTATACTGTTCTAACAGCAATTGTGGGATTGATTATACTTACATTAAATCAGGGCTTGGATGCAAACTCTGCTATGCCTTGGTTTATGCTAAATGAAGTAGCTCCCGTTATAACTATAATGATATTTATATTGGTATTTGCTGCCGGTATGTCTTCAGCCGACTCAAATCTTAATGCTGCAGCTATATTAATTACCAATGACTTAGTAAGACCATTCAGAAAAAAAGAAATGAGTGACAGTGAGTTGATCAAACTTACAAGAATCTTAACTGTTGTCATAGGTGCTGCTGCTGCCTTGGGAGGCATATATGCAAGTACGATTATGAGTTTGTTCTCTAAGGCATATTCTATGGCAGGAGCAGGATTAGTTCCTTTGTTGGTGATTGGTTTATTGTGGAAAGAAGATAGCAACGCAGAACATACAATGAGTAAGAAAAACAGCAAAATAACGCCATGGGCAGCCCGTGTGGGAATAGTGGTAGGAGCTGTACTTTCTCAGGTGAAGGCTTTAGGACCAAATGCCGTATTAATTGCATTAGCCGCATCTGCTGTTTGTATTATTGTAATATCAATAATGACAAAGAATGTTAAAAATGATCCAAGATTTATAAGTGAAGGAAATGTAAATCCATTGATAAAAGAGTATTAAACCAAAAAAGTCTTTAGCAAATATTGTACATATACTTTTAATATCAAGAATATGTACAATATTGCTGAAGTCAAATAAATTGGAGGAAATTATGCATAGAAAACTCCAGGAAAAAGAAATTGCCGTATTGGAATCTCTTAAAGCTGCAAATATACCAATGGGATCATGGAATTTGGTTGAAAAGTTGGAAGAAAGGGGTTACTACGTAAGCTCTGCCACCATAGGAAGAATTCTAAGCAGCCTTGAAAAAAGAGGATTTGCACAAAAGGATGGAAATAATGGCAGAATTATTACTCAAGAAGGGTTGGATTCATTGAGTAACAGCAAAATAATGAATCATATGAATAAACAAACCCGGACTTTAGAGCAAATGATTTCAACTACAGTATTGGATGATTTTATTATCGTTTTACAAGCACGCAAAGCTATTGAAAGAGAGACAGCACGTCTTGCAGCAGAAAACATAACAAACGAAGAATTATCAAATATCTACAACATATTAGAAGAACAAAGAGAAAAACATAAAATGGACCAATCAGTAGCTGATTGCGATATTTCTTTTCATAGAGCCATAGCTAAAGCTTCAAGGAACAAAATTCTTGAAACATTGTACATGATGCTTTTTAGCTATGGACAACAAACAACTTTATTTGAGCATGTGCGAAAACATGTTAATGCAGTCTATATGACTTCTCATACAGATATTTATGAAGCATTAAAAGCTCATGATTCAGAACTTGCAGAACAATGCATGATTAGACATATGGACAGTCTTATGGAAGATGTAACAAAGTATTGGGATTTATTTTATTAAATACAGTATAGTTATTGGAATGCTGTATTAAATTATAGGAATTTTGAGGTAATTATAATGTGTGATGAATTAATATGCCGCTGTGAGGAGATTTCTCGCGAGGAAATAGAAGCAGCTATTTCAGATGGTGCAGTAACAATTAATGAAGTAAAGCGTTTTACAAGGGCCGGAATGGGTTTATGTCAAGGACGCACCTGCAGAAGACTTGTAGAACGGATATTGTCTGAAAAAACCAACACTCCTCTTAGTGAAATAATACCATCTACTTACCGTCAACCCGTACGCCCTGTACGGTCGGATTTAATACAGGAACATATTAACAATAAATCTGAAGGAGGGTTAATTGAATGAATAACTGGGGAAGAATAATTACAGCTATGGTTACTCCCATGGATTCAAGCGGAAATATAAATTATGACAAGGCTGTGGAGTTGGCAAAACATTTAGTTGAACAAGGAACTACGGCACTTGTTATAAACGGAACAACTGGAGAATCTCCGACGGTTACATCCGATGAAAAAATAAAGTTGCTAACTATAATAAAATCAGCTGTAAATGTACCTGTAATTGCCGGTGTTGGGACCAATTCTACCGCTGCTACCATTGAAAATGCAGTTGCTGCAGAAAGTGTTGGAGTTGATGGTCTTTTAGCGGTGGTACCTTACTATAACAAGCCAAATCAAAAATCTCTTTATGCTCATTTCGCAGAAACAGCAAAAGCTACGAAATTGCCCATTATGCTGTACAATGTTCCGGGACGTACCGGTGTGAATATGACAGCTGAAACTACTGCAGCACTTTCTAAGATTTCCAACATTGCAGCGTTGAAAGAAGCTTCCGGGGATTTAAATCAGCTTGCCAAGGTAGTACGTGATGCTGAAGAAGGCTTCTTGGTTTATACCGGAGAGGATGCTCAAATTCTACCGACATTGGCTGTTGGCGGATATGGTGTTGTATCTGTAACAGCACATGTTGTTTGTAAAGATATCAAGAATATGGTAGAACTTTATTTGAATGGCAATATAAATGAAGCAGCAAAAATTCATAGGATGCTTATTAAAATCACTGAAGTAATGTTTATGACAGCAAACCCTATTCCTGTAAAAGCAGCGCTTAATATATCAGGAATGGATGTAGGTATTACTCGTTTGCCATTAGCAGCACCTTCTGAAGATGTAATAAAAGCACTAAAGGATTCTATGTCTGAGTTAGGGCTTCTCTTAGGAGGTAACAATGAACAGAATAGTTAATCATCCAATTTTAGATAAAGAAAAACCTGCAAAGGAAGTAGAGATTTTTGTGGATGATAAGCCTATTATTGCCCGTGAAGGAGAAATGATTGCCGCTGCCTTAATTGCTAACGGTATATTTATAAATAGATATACAATACATAAGCATAAACCAAGAGGAATATATTGTGCTATTGGTCGTTGCACAGATTGTATAATGACTGTGGACGGCATTCCTAATATACGTACTTGTGTAACTGAAGTTAAAGATGGTATGAGAATTACTACTCAAAAGGGTACCGGAGTTTGGTCTTAGGAGGAAAGCAATGATTGTAACAGAATTAGCAATAGTCGGTGCAGGTCCTGCAGGGCTTTCGGCTTCTATTGAAGCACGACGGGCAGGAGTTGATGTGTTGCTCATAGATGAAAATGCACGTCCCGGAGGGCAACTTTTTAAACAAATACATAAATTCTTCGGCTCCCGGGCGCATAAGGCAGGAATCCGCGGTATAAATATTGGAACGGAGCTTTTGCGGGAAAGTGAAGAGTTGGGTATTCATATATGGCTGAAAGGGGAAGTATGCGGCATTGAAAACGGACACAATCTTTGGGTTGTGCGGGACAGAAACCGCAGTGAAATTGTTAAAGCAAAAAAAATAATACTTGCTACGGGAGCAACAGAGAATGCTGTAACCTTTCCCGGCTGGGACCTTCCCGGTGTAATGGGAGCAGGTGCTGCACAAACTATGATTAATGTTAATCGTGTTTTGCCCGGTAGAAAGGTTATAATGTTAGGTTCGGGTAATGTAGGAGTAATAGTTGCTTATCAGCTGATGCAGGCAGGAGCAGAGGTTGTCGCTGTTTTGGAAGCAGCCCCCGTGCTTGGAGGTTATGGTGTGCATACAGCAAAGGTATCCCGGGCGGGAGTTCCTTTCTATGTATCTCATACCATAAAACGGGCTTTTGGAACTAATCATGTAGAAGCTGTTGAAATAGTTGAATTAGATAATTCATTTAAGCAAATTCCCGGAACAGAACAAATTCTTGATGCAGACACGGTGTGTTTAGCAACAGGCTTGACACCACTTACAGAGCTTGCATGGCTTGCCGGCTGTAAATTTAATTTTGTTCCTGCTTTAGGAGGGCATTTGCCTATACATGATGATAAGATGCATACAACTCAACCGGACATATTTATTGCAGGTGATATATCCGGAATAGAAGAAGCCAGTACTGCTATGGAAGAAGGAAGGCTTGCAGGTATAAATGCAGCCCAAGAATTAGGATATATCAGTGAAGATGAAGCCAAAATACGCACAGATGCAATATGGGATAGTCTAAATTCATTAAGAAGCGGCTATTTCGGACAGAAACGCCGTGATTCAAAAGATTTAATACTGCAAAGCGGAAAAAGGTGAGCATATGGAACATTCATTAAAAACCACAGGGTCTCCTTCCTTGGAAGAATTATATAAATCTCCTGCATTTCCAACTAAGGAACAGTTACATAAGGGACCCATTGCCATAATTGAATGCATTGAAGAAATTCCATGTAATCCATGTGAAGCTTCTTGTCCAAAGGGTGCAATTACAATAGGCGAGTCAATCACAAATCTGCCTGAGATGGATTATGAAAAATGTACTGCTTGTGGTATGTGCATAACAGCATGTCCCGGCTTAGCAATTTATATAAAAGACTACACATACGGTGACACAAAAGCACTTTTGTCTTTTCCATATGAATATTATCCTTTGCCTAAGGCAGGCGACATAGTACAAGCTGTTGACAGGCAAGGAAACTATGTATGTGATGCTGAAGTTATTAAGGTACGCAACCCAAAATCCTACGATCATACAGCTGTTATTACAATTGAATATCCTAAAGAGTATTTCGAGGAAGCTGTAAATATGAAGAGAATAAAGTAAAATGTAAATAGAAAAAGTATGACATCAAACCATCCATGTCATATTTTTTCCAAATTTTTCTTGCATAAATAAAAAATATTATTCTTGACATTTGAAGTCAACGGTAATATACTGGTAGAAATTTAATATTTTCATGGGCATATTACAGAGGTTGCGATGATCAAGAGTAGAAGCTGTGCTTCGAAAGGGTGATTCGCCGAAGGGGTCTTCCCTGGGCTTACATTTAACAAATGTGATACTGTTTTTATAGGACGCTTCCCAATCCTATAAAAGAGCGCTGTACTATGCTGGGCAGAAGGTTCGGTGTTTTTGTCAAGCGTCTGAGAGCCCTTTTGCTCTTATGTCGCTTTTTTTTAATGACCTAACCTAACTGGCGTAGGTCCTAACTCGGATGGCAGGCTCCATCGCAAATTTATTTGCTCCCTTGTGGTCGCATAAATTTGGATTGCGCTGCCTCTGACCTACCATCCATTTTTCAGAAAAAACACTCTGAAAAATGGGGTTAGGTCATTAAAAAGCGATATGAAATTATTTTATTTAAAAATAATTTTAAGGAGAGAAGAAGATGAATGATTTAGTAAGAGGATGTGGAGTAGCATTGGTAACCCCCTTTGCTGACGGAGAAATTGATTATGAGGTATTGGGTAAATTAATTGAAATGCATGTGGAATATTCCGGTTCAATAATTGTTGCAGGGACAACATCTGAAGCAGCAACAATGACAGATGAAGAATATCATACGGTAGTTGAATTTGTAATTGACAGAGTTAATAAAAGAATTCCTGTTATTGCAGGAGCCGGAAGCAACTGTACTGCAGCTGCAGTTCAAAAAGCACAGTTTTGCGAAAAAGCAGGAGCTGACGGTCTTTTGATAGTGACTCCCTATTACAACAAAACAACCCAAAGAGGACTTGTAAATCATTTTAAAATTATCGCAGAAAGTACATCACTACCGATAATTGTTTACAATGTACCAGCCAGGACAGGAATGAACATTGAACCTAAAACAGTTTTAGAGCTTTCAAAAATTTCAAATATAGCGGGAATTAAGGAAGCAAGCGGAAATATCAGCCAGGTAGCAGAAATAATCCGTCTATGCCCTGAAGACTTTTTAGTTTATTCAGGTAATGACGACATGGTCATACCCCTTATGTCATTGGGAGGACATGGAGTTATTTCCGTATCTGCAAATATACTTCCTGCAGAAATGAAAAAAATGGTTGATGACTACAATAATGGAAATGTTAAGGATGCAAAAAATGCTCAACTTGCACTAAATGGAATAAACAACGCATTGTTTATTGAAACTAATCCAATTCCCGTAAAAGAAGCCATGAGTATTATGAACTTGTGCAGCTCAGAGGTGAGAGCGCCCTTATATCCAATGTCAGATGATAACAGAGCAAAACTTTTAAGAGAAATGAACCTGTACGGGATAGGTCTTGCTCAGGAAACAGTGTGAGGCAGATTATGAATGTGGTTATTTGCGGAATAAACGGAGCTATGGGACAAGTTTTACAGGAAGAAATTCAATTATATGACAATATCGATTTAATCGGCTCTCTTTCACCAAGAAACGGAAATTTTGGACAAGATATTGTTGAAAAGCCTGACGTGGTAATAGATTTTTCAAACACTGCAAACCTTGATTTTTTAATTGACTATGCAGTTAGAAATAATAGTGCATTATTGATTTGCACAACCGGTTTTAGCAATGAAGATAAAATTAAAATAGAGGAAGCAGGAAAATTTATTCCTGTAATGCTATCTTCAAACACCTCTTTGGGAATCAATGTTTTTAGAAAAATACTGAAATGCATTTCTGCAGAACTTAACAATTTTGATATTAACATTTTAGAAAGACACCACAATAAAAAAAAGGATGCACCAAGCGGAACTGCAAAAACATTGGCTGAAGATATCATGAATGTTACAGGAAAGGAACATGTGGAAATAAGTTCTTTTAGAGCAGGAACTATTCCCGGAGAGCACATGGTTATATTTTCAGGAATGAATGAAATATTGGAAATAAAACACACTGCTTTCTCAAGAAAAGTATTTGCCGACGGTGCACTTGACTTGGCATTGAAACTTTCATCAAAAGAACCCGGATACTACCTTACAGAATACTTTTTTTAACTACACCAACCTTGTACGCGCTATATATACGCATGTATTTAAATCATTGACATTATCATTTCTTTGTGATATTGTTAGAAAGTTATAATTTATTTTGGAGGGAAAAATGTTAAAGGTTGCTAAATTTGGCGGTACTTCATTAGCTGATTCCGAGCAGTTCAAAAAAGTATATGCAATAGTTAAAAACAACGATGAAAGAAAATATGTGGTAGTTTCAGCCCCCGGCAAAAGATTCAAGGATGATAACAAGATTACAGATTTATTGTATCTTGCGTATGCACATATAAAATACTCAGTACCCTATGATCCTGTTTTAAGGATTATAGAAGACAGATTCAAACTGATTAAGAATGAGCTAAATTTAAATATAGATTTAGACTATGAGTTTAAAACCATAAGAGAAGCCCTAAACAATAAATGCGATGAAGACTATATTGTAAGCAGGGGAGAATATTTATGTGCATTGTTGATGGCCGATTACCAAGAATGTGATTTCGTTGATGCCAAGGATGTTATATTTTTTAATTACGACGGTACGGTAGACGAGGAAAAAACTCATAGTAAACTTACAGAAATACTTGGTAAAAGTAATAAGGCAATTATACCCGGCTTTTACGGCTCATATCCTGACGGAAGTATAAAGACATTTTCAAGAGGAGGCTCTGACATTACGGGCTCAATAGTTTCAAGTGTTATGGGAGCTGATATATATGAAAATTGGACGGATGTATCCGGATTTCTAATTGCTGACCCTCGAATTGTAAATGCTCCTAAGCAAATAAAGAAAATAACATATCAGGAATTAAGGGAATTGTCATATATGGGAGCATCGGTTCTCCATGAGGAAGCTGTTTTTCCGGTGAGACAAGCAGGTATTCCTATTAATATTAAAAATACCAATGAACCTGAAAATCCCGGAACCTTAATAATCAGAGATGATCAAGCAGGAGAAGATTATGCAAACGGACATATTATTACGGGAATTGCAGGAAGGAAAGATTTTTCATTTTTCCATATTCACAAGGAGCACATGGCACATGAGGTGGGTATTGTAAAGAAAGCCTTGGAAGTGTTTGAAGAAAGAGGTATAAGCATTGACCATATTCCATCAGGCATCGACAGCTTTACAATCGTACTTCCTTCAGAATCCGTTGAAAAAGTCAGCCACCAAATTGTAGAAGAATTAAAGAAAAAGTGCAAAACAGAAAATGTACAAGTTCTAAAAAACCTTAGCCTTATAACCACAGTCGGAATCAAAATGGCGTACCGGCCGGGTATTTCAGCTAAATTGTTTACTGCCTTAGGAAACAAAAATATCAATATACGCATGATTAACCAGGGCTCAAGCGAAATAAATATTATTGTTGCAGTGGAAGACAAAGATTTTGAAGAAGCTATAAGGGCAATATACGATGCATTCATAAAATAGGCTATTTGGAACATGTATGGGGACACACCTCTATATAGAGGTGTGTCCCTTTCCTATTTAAGCTGTGTCATACTTTTTTACTATTTTATATATCCGCCAAACATATTTTTTATTTCATTCACTGTTATGAATGCTTCAGGATTATGCTCTTTTATTAATCTCGTAGCCTCAGGAATTTTCTTTCTTTTCAACTGAATAAACAAAAGGTTTTTAATACTATCGTTTTTACCTTTTCCTTCAATTATTGTAACACCATATCCTTGTTCCCTCAAAATATCTGCAAGAATTTCTCCGTCTTTATGGTTTACCACAACTTGTATTGAAGATAAACCTACGGCAATTTTTGATTCTATAGTAACTCCAAAGAAATTACCTAAAGAAAATGCTATTGCGTAAATAAATACCTTTATTGGATCTTCGGTAATATTGTGTAAAACAGAGCTTACAACAACAAGCCAAATCAATATTTCTATAAAACCTAAAACAGCACCCTTAACTTTTTCTCCTTTATTAATATAAACCAATCTGACAGTTGAAATTGAAACTTCAATAATTTTTGCGAAAAAAATTATAAA